>NZ_JBOFKN010000157.1:0-81775 GCF_051657365.1 Paraclostridium sp. | reverse complement strand
AAAACTTAATGAAAAAGTAGAAGTAATATCAGAAAGTAATGGATGGTCAAAAGTAAAATATAACGGAAAAGAAGGATACGTATCAAGTACATATTTAAAAGATACTGATGGAGGAGGATCTGTAACACCAGACCCAACAAATAAAAAGGTAGTAACAGCAACATCACTAAACGTAAGAAGTGGACCATCTACTAGCAATGGAGTAATAGGAAGTTTGAAACAAAATCAAGTAGTAGAAGTAACATCAGAAAATAATGGATGGTCGAAAATTAAATACAATGGAACTGATGGATATGTATCAAGCACATACTTAAAAGATTATAGTGGAGATTCAGGTGGTGGAACAGGTGGAGATAGTTCAGAGATAGTAGATGGTGCAACTGTTAACTATAAGAACGTAAGTTATTCATTACAAGAACATGTTAATAAACAAGTATCAAAAGGAAATGGAAATATGATAGCATCACGTGGATTTGTACCAGCAAGCAGATCTGATGTAGAGCATTATATAAATCCGAATAATTTTAAGGATACTAAAAGTGGAATGCTGCAATTTTTACGTTTAGATACTTATAAAGGCGGAATAAGTGCAAGTGAATTAAATGGATATTTAAATAACTTATCACCTGCATCAAGCGGAACTAATGTATTTTATAATCAAGGACAAGCATTTATAAATGCAGCTCAAAAATATAATATAGATTTAGTGTACTTGGTAGCTCACTCTATGTTAGAAACAGGATATGGTAGATCTACACTTGCACAAGGTCAAGTATTAACATCATATAAAGGACAGCCTCTACCGCAACCAGTTAAGGTTTATAATTTCTTTGGTATAGGAGCATTTGATGGTACTGCAAATTTATCTGGAGCAGAAGCTGCATATAAAAATGGATGGACAAGTGTTGAAAAAACTATAGAAGGATCTGCTAAATGGATAGCCTCAAGTTATATACATAATGGAGGATATCAACAAAATACACTATACAAAATGAGATGGAGTTATGAACATTTACATCACCAATATGCTACAGATGTAAATTGGGCAAATGCAATATCTGGTATAATGAGCAAATTAGTAGGAATGTATGATACTAATAGTAACTTAACATATGAGGTACCTGTACATAGATAGTAAGAAATGAGGATTATTTAATCCTCATTTTTTTTATATTGCTTTTTTATATTTTAGAAATACATCTATGTTATTTTCATTAATAATATTTTTTATATTACCAAAATTATAAGTTGCTAAGGCATACTCTCTCATATTATTAAATATAAGTTCTTCATTTTTATCTTCAAAATTAATCATGTCATATGCAATTTTCCAGGCTGTAGATTCTCTACTAATTAAGTTTTTTTTGAGATTTATAACACATTCTTCAATATCAGGAGGTAAGTTTTTTTTATGAAGATTATCAATATCAATATCGATATCGTATTCTATTAATTTGTTTATAAATATTTTAACTAATTGGCTATGTTCTGACTTATTTTCTTTTATGCTTTTATCTAATATATGACCAACTTCGTGATATAAAATAAATTTAGCTATAGATAATAAGTTCTTACATGATACATTAATAAAGACATTTTTAGAATGTAAGAAAGAAAAAAAGTTATAACAAAAAGATATAAATCCATGTTTAGATACAAATATAATTCTTAGCTTAGGAAGTGTACATATAGGTACAAACTTTCTCTTGAAATAAAACATATATAATTTTTTATCAATTTCGATGTCATGTATTAGTTGTTTCATTATTTTCTTCTCACCTAGATCTTTATAGGAAATTAAAATTTTATTAATTAAGTTATTATCGTAATTATTCATAAAATCACCACCTAGATTATGACCTATAATTTATCTATTAGTATATTATTAAAAAATATATAGTTTGTAGCTAATCCTAATAAAAAAATAGTATATATATGATATAATAATCTGATAGAGAGGAGGTAACTTCTTATGGAAAGTGTTAAAGACTATTTAGAAAAGTTAGAGATAAATAATAATATTTTAAATAAACAATTAGCAGAGGTAAATATAACAAAAGTAACTTATTTTAAAGAGGAAAAGTTAATATATATATATTTAAGTTCTAAAACTATAATAAGTTATGATTATATAAATTTACTAAGAATGGAGTTAAAGGAAAAGCTAGATTATTTTAATGATGTAAAAATTAAAATAAGATATATTAAATTAGAAAAACAAAAAACGAAAGATATTATAAAAAAGTATTGGGTTAATATAATATATATATTAAAAACATTATGTCCATCATTAAATGGGTGGATAAAAAATATTGAATATATGTGTATTGATGATACTTTAAAAATAAAATTACCATCAGATCTTTTTTATAGAAGGTTAGTGAAACAAAATGCTATACAGGTACTAAAAAATGTATTAAGTGAAGAGGCTGGATTAGATATTGAAATAGTATTTGAAAAATCTGTAAATAAAGGGCCTGATGTAGAACGACTGATTGAAAAAAATGATAATTTAGTAGAAGAGATGGTAAAAGAAAGAATTGCAGAAACTGCATTATTAGAATCAGATGAAAATGAACCTGATGGAAATAAGGCTATAGAAATAGTTGTTAAAGAAGAATATATATATGGAGAAAATGTAAATGCTCCGGTTGAAAAAATAAATAGATTAAATCAAAATTCAGGTACTGTATGCATAGTAGGTGAAGTATTTGATGTTGAATTAAAGGAACTTAGAAATGGAAAAGTTCTTTTAATTGCAGCGGTAACAGATTATACAAGTTCGGTGAGTTGTAAGTTATTCTTAAATGATATGAATAAAGATAAAGTTATTGATGCGGTAACTAAAGGTGCATACTTAAAAATAAAAGGAGATGCACTTTATGATAACTATCAAAGAGAGCTTACTATGACTATAAGTGGTATAAAACAAGAAACAAAACAAGAGAGATTAGATACTTCGGATGTAAAAAGAGTAGAACTTCATGCACATACACAAATGTCTTCTATGGATGCAATATGTTCAACGAAAAACCTAGTTGAAAGAGCGGCTAAATGGGGCCATCCAGCTATAGCTATAACAGACCATGGAGTGGTACAAGCATTTCCAGAAGCTATGGATGCAGCAAAGAAACACGGCATAAAAGTTATATATGGGGTAGAAGGGTATCTAGCAGAAGATGAAATTCCTATAATAAAAGATCCTAATGATAAAGAGTTATCTCAAAGTTTTGTTGTATTTGATATAGAGACAACAGGTTTTTCAAATACCAATGATAAGATAACAGAAATAGGTGCTGTCAAAATAGAAAATTTCAAAGTTGTAGATAGATTTAGTGAACTTGTTAATCCAGAAGCTGATATATCCTATAAAATTCAAGAATTAACAGGCATAACAAATGATATGGTTTCGGACAAACCTACTATCGAACAAATATTACCTAAGTTTTTAGAGTTTGCAGGAGATAGTGTATTAGTTGCTCATAATGCAGACTTTGATATGGGATTTATATCTCAAAAAAGTAGAGAACAAGGTTTAGAATTTAAAAATAAAAGTGTAGACACCTTAACTTTAGCTAGAGTGTTATTGCCGCACTTGAAAAGACATAGATTGAATGTAATAGCTAAAAATTTAGGAATACCTCTTTTAAATCATCATAGAGCAGTAGATGATGCAGAAGCTACAGCTCGTATATTTTTAAAATTTTTAGAGATGCTACAAAAACAAGATGTAGAAATATTAAGTGATGTTAATGAAAAATTAGGTGGACTAGATTACACTAAAATAGCTACGAATCACATAACATTACTTGCAAAAGATTATACAGGACTTAAAAATTTATATAAAATAGTTTCAGATGCCCATGTAAATCATTTTTATAGAGCACCTAGAATACTAAGAAGTGTACTTGAAAAATATAGAGAAGGTTTAATAATTGGATCAGCTTGTGAGGCTGGACAAGTTTTTAATGCTGTAAAGAAGAACTTACCAGATGATGAAATGGAGAAAATTATAGATTTATATGATTATATAGAAGTTATGCCTATTGATAATAATAAATTTATGATTGAAAAAGGTGAAGTTAAAGATGAAGAAGAACTAAGAGATTTAAATAAAAAATTAATAGATGTAGCTATAAAATTTAATAAAATACCGGTAGCAACTGGAGATGTTCATTTCTTAGATAAACATGAAGCTGTACTTAGAAAAGTTCTTAAAAATTCTCAAGGATTTAAAATGGATGAAGAGGAAACTTATCTTCACTTTAGAACTACCAATGAAATGTTAGATGAATTTAGTTATTTAGATCCAGTACAAGCATATGAAGTGGTAGTTGCAAATCCAAATAAAATAGCTGACATGGTTGAAGTTATAAAGCCTATACCAGATGATACTTATCCACCTGTAATAGAAGGATCAGATGTAGAATTAAGGGAGATGTGTTATGAAAAGGCAAAGCGAATTTATGGAGATCCTATGCCTGAGGTTGTTGAAGCTAGACTTGATAGAGAATTGAACTCAATAATAGGGAATGGATATGCAGTTATGTATATAATATCTCAAAAGCTAGTTACAAAATCACTAAGAGATGGATATTTAGTTGGATCAAGAGGGTCTGTTGGATCATCATTTGCAGCTACTATGAGTGATATAACCGAGGTTAATCCACTACCTGCACATTATATATGTGAAAATGAAGAGTGTAAATATTCATTCTTCTATGAAATTGGAGAATGGGGATCTGGTGCAGATTTACCAGATAAGGACTGTCCAAAGTGTGGTAGAAGATTGAAAAAAGATGGTCACGATATACCATTTGAGGTTTTCCTAGGATTTGAAGGAGATAAAGAACCAGATATAGATCTTAACTTCTCAGGTGAATACCAGCCTATTATACATAAGTATACTGAAGAATTATTCGGAGAAGGTTATGTATATAGAGCTGGAACAATAGGGACTGTTGCAGAAAAAACTGCATTTGGATATGCTAAAAAATATATAGAAGAAAACAATATAAATACTACATCTTCAGAGGCATTAAGATTAGCAAATGGATGTACAGGAGTAAAAAGAACATCAGGTCAGCATCCAGGTGGGGTCATGGTTGTACCACATTATAAAGATGTTTATGATTTTACACCTATACAGTATCCGGCAAATGACACTTCTTGTGGAGTTATAACAACACACTTTGATTACCATTCAATAAGTGGTAGAATACTTAAACTTGATATACTTGGGCACGACGTACCGACCATTATAAGGATGCTTGAAGATATAACGGGGATAGATGCAACGACTATACCTTTAGATGATAAGGAAACTATGTCGTTATTTACATCTACAGATGCATTAGGAGTTACACCGGAAGAAATAAATTGTCCTATAGGATCACTTGCTATACCTGAGTTTGGAACTAAATTCGTTAGACAAATGTTACTTGATACAAAGCCAACAACATTTGCAGAACTTGTTCGTATATCTGGGCTTTCTCATGGTACGGATGTTTGGTTAAATAATGCTCAAGAATTAGTTCAAAAAGAAATAGTTGGATTAAAAGATGTTATATCGACTAGAGATGATATTATGAACTACCTTATATTTAAAGGGTTACCACCAAAAATGGCCTTTACTATAATGGAGAGTGTTAGAAAAGGAAAAGGATTAAAGCCTGAACATATATCAGAAATGGAAGCAAATGACGTTCCAGAATGGTATATATGGTCATGTCAGCAAATTAAGTACATGTTCCCTAAAGCTCATGCGGTTGCATATGTAATGATGTCTTTTAGACTTGCATACTGTAAAGTTCATTACCCAGAGGCTTTTTATGCAACGTATTTTACAACTAAAGCAGAAGATTTTGATGCTGACTTAATTGTAAATGGATTACCTTCAATAAAATCTAAAATAAAAGAAATTGAAGAGTTAGGAAATGAAGCAACTACTAAAGAAAAAAATATGTTAACTGTTTTGGAAGTTGCACTGGAAATGTATGCTAGAGATATAAAAATACTTCCTGTTGATATATATCAATCAGATGCAAAAAAATTCCAAGTTGTAGGAGAAAAAGTATTGCTTCCGCCTATGATAGCACTACAAGGGGTAGGAGAAAATGCAGCTATAAATATACAAAAAGAAAGAGAAAAGGGTGAGTTTATTTCTAAAGAAGATTTAAGAAAAAGAACTAAAATTTCTAAAACTGTAATAGAAACTCTTACAAATCATGGATCACTTGAGAATATGAGTGATGAAAATCAATTATCTTTATTTTAGATTTTAATTATAAAAATTGCCAAGCTTTCATTTTCTTAAAATATAAGCTTGGCATAACGACATAGGGGGAATTTGATATTATGGGCTCAAAATTAAAGTTTAATAAAAATATTTTAGTTACTATTGGTATTGTAATTATGATTATGGTTTCCTTAGTATTTATTATAAGTAATAAAAAAACTTCGTTATATGGGATAGGTATAATATTAGTTTTGTTTGATATAGTTCTTATTGTTTTTTGCATATCAATTTCAAATAAAATAACTTTAGTTAAAACTTTAGATGATAAAGTGTATTCTAAAAAATACTATCTAATAAATTCGATTTATATGATTATAGGTTATATACTAATGAAATGTGTATTTATTAATATTTTGAATTTATGTGCTCATATAAGTACAATAAATAAATTTGAAAGTTCGTTTATAACTAGGTATTTAAGTGAAGGTGGTTTTTTAGGAATTTTAATTATATTCACACAGATAGTTATAATAGGGCCTATAGTAGAAGAGTTATTATTCAGAGGAGTTTTATTAAAATGGTTATTGAATAAATATGAAAAGAGACATTTAAAAGCAATTATATATTCATCTGCTATATTTGCTTTTATGCATTTTAATTTAGTTCAAGGTATAACTGCATTTGGGGGTGCAATTATATTAGGGTTAATATATTACTATACAAAATCTATCAAGTTATGTATAATTGGACATTTTATAAATAATTTTTTAGTTATAATGCCGATTCCAGAAGGGATAGTTTTAAATATAGTATACTTGATAGTAGGTAGTTATTTAATTAATAGGGGGATTGGACATATTAAAATTAACTTAAAACTTTAAATTAAAATTATTATTAATAGAAGAAAAAAATGTCGATGAAAAATATTGAAAAATTTAAAAAAATACTTAACAAAATGCTAAAAAAATAATATAATTATAGAGTAAGTATAAGGCGACATAGCCAAGTGGTAAGGCAGTGGACTGCAACTCCTTGATCCCCAGTTCGAATCTGGGTGTCGCCTCCAATATATATGGGAATATGGCTCAGTTGGTAGAGCAATTGACTGTTAATCAATGGGTCACAGGTTCGAGTCCTGTTATTCCCGCCAATTTATGCTAGTGTGGCTCAACGGTAGAGCAGCTGACTTGTAATCAGCAGGTTGTAGGTTCGATTCCTATCACTAGCTCCAATAAAAAGTAGACTATTGAAAGTAGTCTACTTTTTTTATGTATAAAAAAATTGTATTAGAATATGTGATATTATCACAGAAATAAAAACGCATAATAATTATAATATACATATATTAAAAAACAGGAGTGATTAAATGAAAAAAATGAAAAAGAAAGCAATCATAGATAAAGAATATTGTGTAGCTTGTGGAAGTTGTGTTAAAGTATGTCCTCTTGAAATTATACATATAGAACAGGGTGTTTTCGCAAAAATAAATGAAGAAAAGTGTGTTGGGTGTGGAAGATGTGCTAATTCCTGTCCTGCATCAGTTATAGAGATAAAAAAAATAGAGGTAGGTGATTAATATGAAAAAAAATATAAAAAAAATTAAAGATTATATGTGGATATTAAGTGCAATGTATTTATTTTTAGGAATGTTTAATATATTATTTGCATGGCTAGGAATGATTTGTTTCTTAGTTCCACTAATTATATCTATGAGTGGGGGAGGTAAAACTTACTGTAATAACTATTGTGGAAGAGGTCAATTATTAGATTTAATGGGGAATAAAATGAAGCTATCTAGATATAAAGACATGCCAAAATTTTTAAAAAGTAAAACATTTAGATATGGATTTTTAATATTTTTCTTAACTATGTTTCTTAATATGGTATTAAATACGTATTTAGTATTTAAAGGAACTAATGATTTAAAAGAAGTTTTAACGATACTTTGGACATTTAAAATGCCTTGGAATTATAATGAATTGATCAAAGTTACTCCTTGGATATCACAGTTTGCATTTGGATTTTTTAGTATTATGATAACGTCAACTATATTAGGGATTATAACGATGCTTGTATACAAGCCGAGGTCATGGTGTGTTTACTGTCCTATGGGTACGATGACACAGATGATTTCTAAAGTTAAATATAGAGAATAAAGATTTCAATTGGTAGGTTATGATGAAATACTTGAATTTTAAAAATAAGAGTAGTAAGATGGTGAGTATATGAACGTATAAGAGGACAAAATATGAATGAGGTGACAACGTTGAATGAGTTAAAAGTACATATAAAAGAAAGTGCATTTATATCTAAGGTATTTTTAAGATGGCTATTATTTGCTTCTATATCAGGTGTAGTAGTAGGGATTGTTATATCTTTTTTTCTAAAAAGTTTGCAATGGGCGACTAGTACAAGAGAAGCAAATCCATGGCTATTATTTTTATTGCCATTAGGTGGAGCTCTTGTAAGTTATTTATACTCTAGGTATGGAAAAGATTCAGCAAAAGGAAATAACTTAATAATAGAAAGAATTAATGAAGGTGAAGGGCATATTCCATTTAGAATGGCGCCTTTAGTGTTTTTTGGAACATTTATAACTCACTTATTTGGTGGGTCAGCAGGTCGAGAGGGTACGGGAGTTCAGATTGGTGCTAGTATATCTTCTAAAATTGGTAGTATGTTAAAATTAAAAGGTATGGACTATACAATACTAATAATAAGTGGGGTTAGTAGTGGATTTGGAGTTGTTTTTGGAACTCCTATAGCTGGAACTATATTCGGACTTGAAGTTAGTACTGTTGGAAAAATGAGGTATGAAGCTATAATTCCTTGCTTTTTGGCTAGTTATATAGGTAATTTTGTAGCGGAGTTATTTAAAGTTCAACATAGTCATTACAATATGGGAACACCTATAGGTGGAGTAGATGTATTTTTAAAAGTTATATTGTGTGCGATTTTATTTGGTCTTACAAGTAAGCTTTTTGCAGAACTTACGCATAGCTTGAAAAAGTACTTTTCAAGAAAAATACCTAATACATCTTTAAAAAGTTTTGTAGGTGGTATTATAATTATTGCTATAGTAATGATAATTGGCACTAGAATATATCTTGGATTAAGTTTGAATTTGTTAAGTGATGCATTTAATGGACCAGTACCTAAAGAGGCATTTATTATGAAATTATTATTAACATCACTTACATTAGCTGTAGGATTTCAAGGGGGTGAAGTTACTCCGTTGTTTGTAATTGGAGCAACCTTAGGAAACTTATTAGCTGGAATTATAGGTCTGCCAATATCTTTCTTGGCAGGTATTGGAATGATAGCTGTATTTGCAGGGGCTACTAAAACTCCGATTGCATCTTTTGTAATGGGAATAGAATTATTTGGATCATCAAATATTGGGTACATATTTATTGCTTGTGTAATAAGTTATGTATTTGCAGGAAAAAGTGGAATATATACATCGCAAGATAGTAGTTTGCTAGAAAGAGATTAGATAAGATTAGCTTTTGCTAATCTTTTTTTTATGAAAATAACTAGAAAAAAAGATTTTTTAATTGTATACTAAGTATTAGTACTAAGTAATAAAATTAGGGGGACTAGATGAAGAAAAAAGCAATTATAATAATATCATTAATTTCAGTAGTAATATTTTTAATAGTATCGTGTGTAGTTGGATACTTGGTTTATGATGGATCTGTAGGTTCTGAGCAAAAAATAAAAAATGAGGATATAGTAGAAGTATTTTCTCATAGAAAAAATAAACCGTTAGATAAACTTAAAAAATATAAATACGAAGATGTACTTATAAATTCTCCAGAAAATGGATATAAGATTGAAGGGAAGTTTATAAAGTCTAATAAAAAGACTAATAATTCTATTGTATTAGTTCATGGAATAGAAAGTAACTATTATGAGTATTTGGAAAAAGCATATGAGTATTTAGAACATGGATATAACGTAATGTTATATAATCAAAGACATACAGGTCATACGGGTGGAGACGATTATACATTCGGTCTTAGAGAAAAGTATGATTTAGAGAATGTAGCTAAATTTGTTCATGAAAAATATCCAAATGGATTATTAGGAGCACATGGTCATTCAATGGGAGCAGCTACGGTAGTTATGCACTCTGAGATAAATGAAAAAAATAAGTATGTAGATTTTTATATAGCTGATTCACCATATCATGAAATGTCAGATGCTATAAGGTTAGGTATAGAAGCTGAGAATATACCAATGCTACCTATAGGGTATGCTAGAGCTATGGGCGATTTATACACTCAGATTAAATCAGGATTTAGTTATGAGGATGTGAAGCCATATAAATCAGTTCGAAATATAACTACACCTATGTTTTTAATACATGGAAAAGAAGATAAAGTATGTTCTCCAATAGGGAGTGAAATAATTTATAATAATATACCTCATGATAAGAAAGAATTATGGCTTATAGATGGAGTGCAACATGTTAATGGATATGATATTTTAGGTAAAGAATATTTTGATAGAATATATAAGTTTATAAATGATAAAGTAGTTAAAAAATATAATTTGTAAAATAATAAAATTAATTTAAATCCCCCCTTTATATATTATATAATTATATAAAGGGGGGATTTAAATGAAAAAAGGATATATATGTCTAAAGTGTGGTAATACTGAATATGAAACAGATGAAATATGTGCAACTGGAAGTGGGCTTTCTAAAATATTTGATGTTCAAAATAGAAAGTTTACAGCTGTGACTTGCAAAAAATGTAAATATACTGAATTTTATAAAGTGCCAACTAGTCAAATTGATGATATATTTGACTTTATAATAAGTTAATAAAATTGAAAAGCAAAGAGCTATTTAATAAATGGAATAGCTCTTTGTTTTTTTAGTTAATTTGGGCTTAACTATTGAATAATACTAGAAAATTTGCAAATAAAAACAATGTGTGATATTATAGTATATAAAATAGTATACATTGTAAAAACTAAGAGTGAGACGAAAAGTTCTCACTCTTTTATTATAGCAACCATACGTGCTATAAAATAACAACTGAATAGGAGGTAAATCAAATGAAAAAAAGTACAGAAGCATTAATAGAAGAATTGGTACTTCCAATAACTAATGAGAATAACATAGAGATAGTTGATGTTGAATATGTTAAAGAAGCAGGCGAATATTACTTAAGAATATTTATAGATAAAGATGGTGGAGTATCTTTAAACGACTGTGAAGTTGTAACAAGAGCACTAAACCCAATATTAGATGAAAAAGACCCAATTAAAGAAAACTATTTCTTAGAGGTATCTTCACCAGGGCTTGATAGACCACTAAAAAAAGAAAAAGATTTCGTGAGATATGCAGGAAGAGATGTAGAAGTTAAATTATATAAACCTATAAATAAATTAAAACATTTTGAAGCTGAACTGGTTGAATTAGTTGACAATAAAATAGTTAAACTAATAGTTGATGGTGAAGAAATGGAATTTGACAAAAAAGACATAGCACTTATAAGACTTGCTATAAAATTTTAATTAAAACTTAATAGAGGAGGACAAAAAAATGAACCACGAGTTTATGGAAGCATTAGAAGAATTAGAAAAAGATAGAGGAATAGACAAAGAAATACTTATAGATACTATAGAACAAGCATTATTAACAGCTTATAAGAAAAACTTTGGATCTGCTCAAAATGTTAGAGTGTTTTTCGACAGAGACAAAGGGGATGTAAAAGTATACTCTCAAAGAATAGTTGTTGACTCAGAAGATATATATGATACATTCTTAGAGATAGAAATAGATGAGGCTAGACAAATAAGCCCTAACTATGAAATTGGTGATATAATAGAAGATGAAATAACTACTACTGATTTCGGAAGAATAGCAGCTCAAACTGCTAAGCAAGTGGTTGTTCAAAGAATAAGAGAAGCTGAAAGAGATATAGTATATAATGAATTTATAGATAAGCAAGATGAAATAGTAACTGGAGAAGTTGCTAGAGTAAATAAAAATATAGTTCATGTAAATCTTGGAAGAATAGAAGCTATAATGACTCAAACTGAGCAAATACCGGGAGAATTTTACCAAGCTGGACAACAAATAAAGGTATATATATTAGAAGTAAAGAAAACAAATAAAGGACCTCAAATATCTGTATCAAGAAGTCATCCAGGTTTAGTAAAGAGATTATTTGAAATGGAAGTTCCTGAAATATTTGAAGGTACTGTTCAAGTTAAGAGTATTGCTAGAGAAGCTGGATCAAGAACAAAAATGGCAGTTTATTCTGCAGATCAAAGCATAGACCCAATTGGAGCTTGTGTTGGACCTAAGGGATCAAGAGTTAAAAACATAGTTGATGAATTAGGTGATGAAAAAATAGATATAATAAAATACAGTGAAAATCCAGTTGAATTTATATCAGCAGCACTTAGTCCATCAAAAGTTGTATCTGTAGATGTAAATGAAGATGAAAAGAGCGCTTTAGTTATAGTTCCAGATTATCAATTATCACTTGCAATAGGTAAAGAAGGACAAAATGCAAGACTTGCAGCTAAGCTTACTAACTGGAGAATAGATATAAAAAGTGAAAGTCAAGCAGTTAAAGAAGCTCAAGAAGTAGACACAGTTGAAGAATCAAACAATCAAGAAGATTTAGATGCTTAATTGTAAGGAGTGATACATTTGCAAAAGGTAAAGAAAGTTCCTCAAAGAAAGTGTATAGCTTGTCAAGATAGAGACAATAAAAAAGAATTAATAAGAATTGTTAAAAACAAAGATGGACAAATATTTTTAGATAAAACAGGAAGAGCGAATGGTAGAGGTGCATACCTTTGTAATTCTAAAGAGTGCCTAAAAAAAGCTATTAAGAGTAAAGCTTTAAATAGAGCTTTTAAAATAGAAGTTCCAGATGAAGTATATGAGGTATTAATGAAGGAGATAGGTGACGATGAATAATGTCAATGAAGCAAAAATATACTCTTTCTTAGGTCTCGCTCAGCGTGCAGGAAAATTAGTGTCAGGTGAGGATTCTACTATGCTTGATGTTAAGAAAAATAGGGTAAAATTAGTTATAGTAGCAGATGATGCTTCAAATAACACTAAAAAGTTATTTAAAGATAAAACATCTTATAGAAATATAAATTGTGTTACATATTCAACAAAACTTCAACTAGGATTGGCTATAGGAAAAGCACCTAGAGCAGTTATGGGAATTAAAGACGCAAGCTTTGCAAATAAGATTTTAGATCTTATTGAGAATACAAAAATATAATAGGGGGTGGTCTTGTGTCAACAAGAGTATACCAATTAGCAGAAAACTTAGGAATGACTAGTGAAGAACTTATCGCTAAACTAGGAGAATTAGATATAAACGTAAATGATAAAAACGACGAATTAAGTCAAGATGATGCACAAACGGCTATGGAATTATTAGGTGATGAAGTTGCAGCAGGAAGTGGGCTTCCAACAGTAACGGTTGAAGGTAAATTAAATGTTCAAGAATTAGCTAATAGTTTAGAAAAACCTGCTACAGAAATAATAATGAAACTTATGAAAATGGGAACTATGGCAACAATAAACCAAGAGTTAAACTTTGAAATAGCTTCATTAGTAGCTAAAGATTATGGGTTTGAACTTATAGAAGGAGATGCATCAGAAAAAGAAGCAGCTGAAATAGATGCATTAATGGAAATAGAAGAAGATAAAGAAGAAGATTTAGTAAAAAGATCTCCTATAGTTACAGTTATGGGACACGTTGACCATGGTAAAACATCTTTATTAGATGCTATAAGATCAACAAGTGTAACTACAAATGAAGCTGGAGGAATAACTCAGCATATAGGTGCATCAGAAGTTACTATAAACGGAGAAAAAATAGTATTCTTAGATACACCAGGACATGAGGCTTTCACATCTATGAGAGCTAGAGGAGCGCAAGTAACTGATATGGCTATATTAGTTGTTGCAGCTGATGATGGTATAATGCCACAAACTGTAGAAGCTATAAACCATGCAAAAGCTGCAGAGGTTCCAATAATAGTTGCTATAAACAAAATAGATAAGCCAGGAGCTAATATAGATAGAGTTAAACAAGAATTAGCAGACCAAGGTTTACTTGTTGAAGACTGGGGTGGAGATATAATATCAGTTCCAGTATCAGCTAGACAAAATACTAATATAGATACATTACTTGAAATGATATTATTAGTTGCAGAAGTAGAAGAGTTAAAAGCTAATCCAAATAAGAGAGCTGTAGGTACTGTAATAGAAGCTCAACTTGATAAAGGAAGAGGACCAGTTGCTACTATACTTGTTCAAGGTGGAACTTTAAAAGTAGGAGATCCTGTAGTTGCAGGTACTGCTTGTGGTAAAGTTAGAGCTATGATAAATGACAAAGGTAGAAGAGTTAAAACTGCGGGACCATCTACAGCTGTAGAAATATTAGGATTATCAGAAGTTCCACAAGGTGGAGATCAATTTGTAGCAGTTGCTACTGATAAGATAGCTAGAAGTGTAGGTGAGAAGAGACAACACATGGCTAGAGAAGAAATGCTAAAATCAAACCAAAGAGTAACTCTTGATGAATTCTTCAGTCAAATGTCTGATGCTGAAGTTAAAGAACTAAACTTAGTTGTTAAAGCTGATGTTCAAGGTTCTGTTCAAGCAGTTAAGCAATCATTAGAAAAATTATCAAATGAAGAAGTTGCTGTTAGAGTTATACATGGTGGGGTTGGAGCTGTAACTGAGTCTGATGTTATGTTAGCTAGAGCATCTAATGCTATAATAATAGGATTTAATGTAAGACCAGTTGCTACTGCTGAAGTAATGGCTAAAAAAGAAGAAGTTGATATAAGAACTTATACAATAATATACAAAGCTATAGAAGATGTACAAGCTGCTATGACAGGTATGTTAGATCCTGAATATATGGACGAAGATACAGGTAAAGCAGAAGTAAGAGAAACATTTAAAATATCAGGTATAGGTACTGTAGCTGGATGTTACGTATTAAGCGGTAAGATATTTAGAAATGGTAAAGTAAGAATAGTTAGAGATGGATTTATAATCCATGAAGGTGAAATAGCTGCATTAAAGAGATTCAAAGATGACGCTAAAGAAGTTAATCATGGATATGAGTGTGGTATAACAATCACTAATTTCAATGATTTAAAAGAAGGCGATATAATAGAAGCTTATGTAACTAAAGAAGTTGAAAGAAAATTAAAATAGTAAGTAAAAGAGGTCGATATTATGGCATCATATAACAGAACGCAAAGAATAGGCGAAGAAATAAGAAAAGTTGTAAGCACAATGCTTATAAGTGGAATAAAAGATTATAGAATAAACTCTTTAATTAGTGTTACTGATGTTGAAGTAACAACTGATTTAAGTTACGCTTATGTATATGTAAGTATATTAGGTGGAAATAAAGAATCAAGCATGGCTGGGCTTAAAAATGCTTGCGGATATATAAGAAAAGAAGTTGGAAAAAATGTTAAGCTTAGACATACTCCACAAATAATTTTTAAAGTAGATGATTCTATAGAAAAAGGAATGTATATGGAAAGTCTAATTAAAAAAGTAAATCAAGAGAATCAAGAGAATCAAAAAGATTCTGAAGAAGATACTCAAGGAGAATAATTTATGCTAAATAATATTAAAAATATTATACAAGCTATAAGGGAAGGTAACAATTTTATTGTTACCTCTCATTATAGTCCGGATGGTGATAATATAGGGTCTACATTATCTATGTATTATACACTTAAAAAATTAGGTAAAAATGTATTATATGTATTAGATGATACTATACCTGTTAATTTGAAATTTTTAGTAGAAGGCATAAATATATTGAAATCTGAAGAAGTGAATGTAAAACTAGATGAATATATCTTAATATCTCTTGATTGTGGAGATGAAAACAGGATATGTGTCAGTGATAATATAAAAACATCTATTAATAAATTGATATGTATAGACCACCATGCAAGTAATGATAATTTTGGAGATTTAAATTATATAAATCCAAATGAATCATCGACTTGTGAGTTAGTATATAACTTATTAAAAGAGTTTTCAAAAGTTATAGATAAACAAATAATAGATAAATCTATAGCTACTTGTCTATATACAGGTCTGTTAACAGATACAGGTAATTTTTCTTATTCAAATACTAATCCAAGTAGTTACTTAATGGCCTATGATTTAGTGAACATAGGAGCAAAGAAAGACATTATAATTCAAAAAATATTCCAAAGCAATACATATAATTATTATAAACTTTTAGGCGAAGCTCTAGACACATTAGATATAGTAGATGGAAAGATAGCTAGCATGATGTTAACCACAGACATGTTAGATAGAAATGATATTTCTTTCAATGATGCTGATGGAGTTACATCTTATACTAGAGATATAGATGGAGTTGAAGTTGGTCTTTTATTTAAAGAAAAAAGACCAGGAGAAGTTAAAGTGAGTTTTAGATCTAAAAATTATGTGGATGTGAGTGTTATAGCTCAAAGTTTTGGAGGAGGAGGCCATGTTAGAGCCTCGGGATGTACAGTTAAAGATAACATACAAAATGTTAAAACAATGGTGATTGACGAAGTTTTAAAACATATTTAAGGATGATTGATATGAATAAAATAGTGAATATATTAAAACCTACAGGAATGACATCTCATGATGTTGTTGGGAAAGTTAGAAAAATATTAAATATAAAAAAAGTTGGTCACACAGGTACCCTTGATCCGGATGCATCAGGGGTACTACCTATATGTATAGGAAAAGCTACAAAGGTTAGTGAACTTATACTTAATAAGGATAAGTCATATATTTGTGAACTAACATTAGGTATAAATACAGATACCTATGATTCATCAGGAGAGATAATTGATAGATATGAAGTTGGAGATATAAATAAAGAAGAACTTGAAAAAGCATTTGATACTCAAAGAGGCGAGATAAAACAGCTTCCTCCTATGTATTCAGCTCTTAAAGTGAATGGAAAGAGAATGTGTGATTTAGTCAGAGCTGGAAGAGCTGATGAGATTACACTTAAATACAGAGATGTTAATATAAAGGAATTAAATGTACTTTCATTTAAAGATAATAAGATAATGTTTTATGTTAAGTGTTCGAAAGGAACTTATGTAAGAAGTATATGCTATGATATAGGAAAAGAACTAGGTTGTGGAGGGCATATGTCTTTCTTGCTTAGAACATCTTCAGGTAAATTTAATATAGATAATGCTATAACATTAGAAGAATTAGAAAGTCTATATAAGGAAAATAAACTATATGATCATTTATATGATATAGACTATGTATTGTCGAATTTCAACAGCATACATATAAATCCATTAGCTGTAAAGTCATTTGTTAATGGAGCTATAGTATACAAAAAAGGTTTTGTAAAAGGCGACTTTAATGAAAATGATGAGTTTGTAAGAGTGTATAGTGAAAATAAATTTTTGGGTGTTGGAAAATTCTTAAAAGTTGAAGAGACATTATGTCTAAAAAGTGATAAACTATTTATATAGAAAATAAGTAGTGGGGAATTTATTATGACTATTATAAAATCATTAGACGAAGTAATAAATATTGAGAAAAGTATTGTAACGATTGGAAATTTTGATGGTATTCACAAAGGTCATATTAAGCTTATACAAGAAGCTGTCAATGAAGCTAAAGATAGGAAATGTAAAAGTGTAGTATTTACTTTTGAAAATCACCCTATGAGATATTTTAGGATGAATTCTATAAAAAATATAATTACAAATGATGAAAAGATAAACATATTAAAATCCTTAGGAGTAGATATGATTTTAATGGTTCCATTTAATGAGTATATGACCAAAATATCTGCTAAAGATTTTATTGAAAAAATTTTGATAAATAAACTTAATTGCATGAAAGTTATAGTAGGTCATGATTTTACCTTTGCTAGAAATAAAGAAGGGAATTCGGATGTACTTAAACATTTAGGTAAAGATTATGGTATGGAAGTTAAAATAATAGAGCCCATAAAAATAAATAATATTAGAATAAGTAGTAGTTATATAAGAAAACTAATAGATCAAGGTAGTGTTTGTGAAATAAAAGAATTTTTGGGAAGAAATTATTGTCTTGAAGGTGAAGTTATACACGCTAGGAAGATAGGAAGAACTATAGGTTTTCCTACTGCAAACTTAAAGATTAATGATCAGTTAGTAATACCTAAAAGTGGAATTTATGCAGTTAAGGTATACTTAAAAGATAAAAAATATTATGGAGCTACAAATATAGGTTTTAATCCAACTGTAAATGGACAAGTTTTATCTATAGAAACTAATATACTTGATTTTGATGAAGATATATATGGAGATATAATCAGGATCGAATTTTTAGAAAGAATAAGAGATGAAAGAAAATTTAACTCTTTAGATGAGCTAAAAAATCAATTAAGCAGGGATGTAAATTTTGTATACAAAAAGTATGTTTACAAATAGATGATATATGTGGTAAAATAAAATTCGTGAACCATTACTCGGCATTTGAACACTCCAATCAATGCTTAGTAATTGGGGATTTAAAAATATAATGGAGGTATTCACAATGAACAAAACTGAAATAATAAAAGAATTCGGAAGATTTGAAGGAGATACTGGTTCTCCAGAAGTACAAATAGCTATATTAACAACTAGAATAAATGAGTTAAACGGTCACTTAAAGACTCATAAAAAAGATCACCACTCAAGAAGAGGTCTTTTAAAGATGGTTGGTAAGAGAAGAAACTTATTAGCTTACTTAAAAGAGAAAGATTTAGAAGGATACAGAGCGTTAATAGCTAAATTAGGATTAAGAAAATAATTTAATTATTGAAATAAAGAAGAAGGTTTATGCCTTCTTTTTTTGTTTTGGTAATTTTGAAACCGTATACTTTGGTGAAAAAAGTAAATAATTACAAATAAACTAATTTTAGATAAAATATATAAAGGAATAAATATAATTTATATAGAAACTTTTCTTTTAGGAGGGGATTTACTATGAAAATAAAATTAATATGTGATAGTTTATGTGATATTCCTATGGAGTTAGCAGAAAAATATGATATAGAAATAATGCCGTTAACTATAATTATAGATGGTAAAGAATTTAAAGATGGTATAGATATGACTAACGAAGAATTCTATAAAACTATGGAAGAAATTAAGACTGTGCCTAAGACATCTCAGGCTACATATATGCAATTTAAAGAAGTGTTTGACAAGTATAAAGATGAATATTCTATAATTTGTATAAATGGTTCATCTCAATCTTCAGGAACATATCAAAGTGCTGTAATGGCTAAAAATGACACAGATGGTGATATACATATATTTGATACACTGAATTTATCTTTAGGTAGTGGGCAATTTGTTATAAAAGCTTGTCAACTTATGGATGAAAAATTAGATGCTCAAACTATCATAAATGAGTTAGAAGCTTTAAGAGAAAGTGTAAATTTATTTTTTGTTCCAGATAGTTTGGAATATTTAAAGAGAAGTGGAAGAGTATCTGTTACAACTGCTACTATTGGAAATATGTTAAGTTTAAAACCTGTATTTTCTATGAAAGATGGAAATATATCGTTAGTTACAAAAGTAAGAGGCAAAAAACATGTAATACATACCTTGATAGATTTATTAAAAGAGCATTACGATAGCTTTGAAGATAAAAACTTAACTATTGGATGTGGAGCTAATGTAAAAGAATTTGAATTGCTAAAAAAAGAAGTAGAAGAAAATATAAAAGCTAAGAATGTATATTTAACTAGAGGTGGAGCTTGTATATGTTCTCATACAGGTCCAGATATATTAGCTATAAGTTGTTCAAATTAAATGTATTAAAATTTACATATTAAGCAAATAATAAGTTAAAATAAAGTATTTGCGAAATTACGTTTTGTATCTCTAAAAATACACCAATACAAGCCAGTAATTTACTTTTATGTTGTTAATTTATAGTATTTTTGATAAGATAGTACATAGGATACTAAACGCGGTTTTAATAAAGAGGAGGTACAAGCATTAATGTTTGAACATAAAGTTTTTAAGATGAATTTTGCAGGAAGAGAGCTTTCTGTTGAAATAGGGAAAATAGCTGAATTAGCTAGTGGAAGCGCTATACTTCAGTACGGCGAAACTATGGTTATGGTTAATACATCAAAGTCATCTAAACCAAGAGATGGAATAGACTTTTTCCCTTTAAGTGTTGATTATGAAGAAAAATTATATTCAGTAGGAAAAATACCTGGAGGCTTCTTAAAAAGAGAAGGAAAACCTTCAGAAAAAGCTGTACTTACATCAAGACTTATAGATAGACCTATAAGACCACTATTCCCTAAAGGGTTTAGAAATGATGTACAGGTAGTTGCGACTGTTTTATCAGTAGATCAAGATTGTACTCCTGATATAGTAGCTATGATAGGATCATCTATAGCTTTATCTATATCTGACATACCATTTAATGGACCAACAGGTTCTGTATGTGTAGGATTAGTAGATGGAGCATTTGTTGCGAATCCAACAGCGGAGCAAAGAGAGCAAAGTTCTCTTCATCTTGTAGTTTCAGGAACGAAAGAAGCTATAATGATGGTTGAAGCTGGGGCTGAAGAAATACCGGATGAGTTAATGCTAGAAGCTATATTATTTGCACATGAAGAAATCAAAAAAGTTGTTGAATTTATAGACACTATAGTTGCTGAAGTAGGAAAAGAAAAGATAGAAGTTAACCTTTATCAAATAGATGAAGATGTAGAAAAATCTGTTCGTGAATTTGCTACAGATAAGATGAAAGAAGCAGTTAAAACTATAGAAAAGCTTGAGAGAATGGAAAAGATGGACGCAGTTAAAGCAGAAACTTTCGAGCATTTTGATGAAATAGTAGAAGAGTTTGGACAAGATATAGAAGAAACATTACATGCTATAATAAAAGAGCAAGTTAGAAAGCTTATAGTACATGAAAATATAAGACCTGATAATAGAAAACCAGATGAAATAAGACCTATATGGTGTGACAATGGATTCATACCAAGAGCTCATGGTTCTGGATTATTTACAAGAGGGCAAACTCAAGTTATGTCTATAGCAACACTTGGAGCTTTAGGTGATGTTCAAATACTTGATGGACTTGATGAAGAAGAAAGCAAGAGATATATGCATCACTACAACTTCCCGGCATATAGTGTTGGAGAGGCTAGACCTTCAAGAGGTCCAGGTAGAAGAGAAATAGGACATGGAGCACTTGCAGAAAGAGCATTACTTCCTGTAATACCTTCTAAAGAAGATTTCCCTTATGCAATAAGAGTTGTTTCAGAAGTATTAAGTTCTAATGGATCAACGTCTCAAGGTAGTGTATGTGGATCAACATTATCACTTTTAGATGCTGGTGTTCCGCTTAAAGATATGGTTGCTGGAATTGCTATGGGTCTTATAAAGCATGATGATAAAGTTGCTGTACTTTCAGATATTCAAGGTATGGAAGATCACTTAGGAGATATGGACTTTAAAGTTGCTGGTACTGAGCATGGTATAACAGCTATACAAATGGATATAAAAATAGCTGGTATCGATAAAGAAGTATTAAGTACAGCTTTAAAGCAAGCTAAAGTAGGTAGAATTCACATTTTAAATGAAATGAGAAAAACTATAGATGCACCTAAGCCAGAACTTTCTAAGTATGCACCTAAAATAGTAATAATGAATATAAACCCAGATAAGATAAGAGACGTAATAGGACCTGGTGGAAAAATAATCACTAAGATTATAGATGAAACTGGAGTTAAAATAGATATTGAACAAACTGGAGAAGTATTTATAAGTGGAATAGATGCTGAAATGATAGCTAAAGCTCAAGAGCTTATACATAATATAGTTGTTGAAGCTGAAGTTGGTCAAACTTATACAGGTAAAGTAACTAGAATAATGAATTTTGGTGCTTTCGTTGAAATACTTCCAGGAAAAGAAGGCTTACTTCATATATCTCATATAGCTCATGAAAGAGTTAATAAAGTTGAAGATGTTCTTAATGTTGGAGATGAAGTGACTGTAAAAGTAAGTGAAATAGATGAAAAAGGAAGAGTAAATTTATCTAGAAAAGCACTTTTACCAAAGCCTGAGAAAAAAGAAGTTAAAGAAGTTAAAGAAGATAAAGAAACTAAAGAAAAATAATATTATTTAAAATTAAGGCACTCTGTAACCAATGGTTACTAGGTGCCTTTTATTTTGTGAATTTTAGATAAAAGCATTTTTTACAATAGTAAAGGCACTTTAAGTTATATATACCATATAAAATACAATATATAATATAGATGCATAAAAAGTTAGACTACCTAATACAATTTAATGAGAGTAAATTGTACAAATTTAGGAGGAAGCTTTTATGATAATGATGGTACTCAATAAAAAAAAGTTAAAAAAAATATTTGCAATAATATTAGTTATAATATTAGCAATCGCAGGTGTTGTATTTATGAATAAAGAAGATACAACACCAACATGGAATCTGTTTTATAAAGCAGATAAGCCATATCATAATGGAACAAAGCTAAATAGTGGTCACGTTGCAATAAGTTGCAACGTAGACTTAGGCTGGGAAAGTGAGTACATAGAAAAAATACTGAAAGTATTAGATGAAAAAAAAGCTAAGATAACTTTTGCTGTAACAGGTAGATGGGCTGAGGAAAACTCAGAGTTTCTACTTGAGATAAAAGAAAAAGGACATGAAATAGCTAATCACGGATACAAGCATTTAGACTATGGTACTTTAGATTATGATAAAAACTATGAACAAATAAAAACATCAAAGGAAATAATAGAGAATATAATAAAAACTGAAACTAAATTTTTTCAAGCTCCAGGAGGTTCATTTAATAAAGACACTGTGAAAGCTTCTATGGACCTTGGCTACATACCTTACAAATGGGATGTAGATACTATAGATTGGAAAAATAGACAAGAACCAGAGGTTATTATTGAAAGAGTTAAATCAAAAGATATGAAAGATTCTAGTATAATACTTATGCATCCTACACATGCAAGTGCTGAAGGTATTGATGATATTATAGAGATTATTGAGGGTAAAAATTTAAAACCTGGTAAACTTAGCGATGTATTTGATCTTTAAAATTATATATAAATTATTTTACTGTTGAATAATTCATTTCACTAAATTATAATTTAAAGGACATTGGTTAAGATATAAACTTAAAAAGTTATCATAAATATTATAATGCACAGATGAAATTGGAGGAATAGTATGTATAAGGTACAAACATTAGATAATGGACTTACAATAGTAGGGGAAGAAATACCATACCTAAAATCTATAACATTAGGGGTATGGGTAAATGCAGGGTCAAGAATAGAGAATGAAAAATTAAGTGGGGTATCACATTTTATAGAACATATGTTATTTAAGGGAACTGAAAATAGAACATCTAAGGATATAGCAAGTACGATAGATAATTTAGGTGGACAAATAAATGCTTTCACTAGCAAAGAATGTACTTGTTATTATGTAAAATTGTTAGATGAACATATAAACATAGGGTTAGATATATTAAGTGATATGTTTTTAAATCCACTATTTGATAAAGACGATATAGAAAAAGAAAAACAAGTAATATTAGAAGAATTAAAGATGTATGAAGACTCTCCAGAGGATTTAGTATATGATTTGCTTATGGAAGGTGTATATAAGACAGATGCTCTTGGAATGAATATAATAGGAACTAAAGAATCATTATATAATATCAATAAGGATGCTATAAAAAATTATTTTAATAATTATTATGTAGCTAGTAATTCGGTAATTTCTATCAGTGGTAATTTTAAATTTGAAGAAATGGTTAAACTAATAGAAGCAAAATTTGGGAATTTACCTAAGGGTAATGTTGATATAGAAATAACAACACCAGAATTCCATCCATGTTTTATGGCTAAGAATAAAGATACAGAACAAGTTAACTTAGCTATAAGTTTAAAATCTATACCTTTAGAAGATAGAGAAGATGCTTATGCTTTATCTATAGTAAATAATATATTTGGAGGAAGTATAAGTTCTAGGTTATTCCAAAATATAAGAGAAAACAAAGGTCTTGTTTACTCTATATATTCTGCGCCTAGTCTTTACAGAAAAAGTGGAGAATTAGGAATTTATGCAAGTATGAGTAACGAAAATTTAGAAAAAGTATATAATTTAGTATTGGAAGAAATTGATAACTTAAGAAAATATCGACTTACAGAACAAGAGATAAATGAAAGTAAGGAACAACTAAAGGGAAGTTATATATTAGGATTAGAAAGTACTAGTAGCAGAATGATGGCTATGGGTAAAGCTATGCTTTTAACTAAAAAGGTGAAAAATCCTAATGATATTATAGAAAGTATAAATAATATTGATAAAGCTAGAATAGACTTAATTATAGACAAGGTGTTTAACAAAGAAAACATGGGAGTCTGTATTGTAGGAAGAGATGTAGAGAATATAACTTTAGGCTAATTAGACTAGACATATAATTAAGGTTATCTATATTAGATATTATTAGTTTATATGGGGGGATACTTATGAATTTATCTGAGGTAGCAGGTAAGGAGATTGTAAACTTAGTTACAGGAGAAAGATTAGGCGTTGTTGGAGAGTGCGACCTTATTATTGAAGATACTACTGGAAAAATACTAGCTTTACTTATTCCGAGAGAAAGAGGTTTCTTTGGATTTAGAAAAGATAAATCGGTACTAGAAGTGCCATGGAGAAATGTGAAAAAGATAGGAAATGACATGATTATAATAGAATATGACGGTATGTACTAGGAGGATAATATGACAATAGTAGTTCAAAAATTTGGTGGGACATCTGTGGAATCTTATGAAAAAATGAAGCAAGTTTGCAATATAATAAAAAACTATAAAGAAAAAGGGTTAGATTTAGTAATTGTAGTTTCTGCTATGGGAAGAAAAGGAGCTCCATATGCAACAGATACATTAATAAATTTATGTAAAGATATTAATGAAAACTCATCTAAAAGAGAATTAGATTTAATAATGTCTTGTGGAGAAATAATATCAGGGACTATACTTACTAACATGTTAAAAGGTTATGGTATAGATTCTGTTTTTTTAACAGGTGGTCAAGCTGGTATATATACTGATGGTAAGTTTTCTGACTCTAGAATTGTAGATATTAAGCCAGAAAGAATTTACAAAGAGTTAGATGAAGGAAAAGTTGTAATTGTAGCAGGCTTCCAAGGAATAACAGAGAGTGGAGAAGTAACTACACTTGGAAGAGGTGGCAGTGATACATCAGCGGTTGCTATAGGAAAAGCTCTAGAATGTGAAACTGTTGAGATTTACACTGACGTTGATGGCATAATGACAGCTGATCCAAGAATTGAACCAGAAGCTAAAGTACTAGATTATATAAACTATGAAGAAGTATTTCAAATGGCGGATAAGGGAGCTAAAGTTATACATCCAAGAGCTGTTGAGATTGCAAAAAGTGGAGCTATAACTTTAAATATAAAAAATACTTTAAATCCAGATTATCCTGGAACTAAAATAAGTGGTAGAAGTCCAAAATTTGAGGTAAACAAAGAAGAGCACGCCTTAAATACCATGACTGCTGTAGCTCATGAAAATGGAATAGCTCAAATAAAGATTAAATCAAAAGAGGATATATTTACAAATATAATGAATGAGATAGAATCTAATGAAATAAGTTTAGATATGATAAACTTCTTTATAGAAGAAAAAGCTTTTGTAATTAGTCATGACAAGTTACAGCCGTTAACGAAAATATTAAATGATCATAGCTTAGTGTATAATATTAAAGAAAATTGTGCAAAGGTTACATTGATAGGATCTAAAATGAATGGAATACCAGGAGTTATGGCGAAAATAGTAAGAGCTTTATCAAAAGCAAAAATAAATTTATTACAAACATCAGATTCAAATATGACTATATCTTGTTTAGTTGAAGAAAAAGATATGAAAGCTACAGTTCACGCTATACATGAAGAATTTAAATTAAATTAGATAAAATTAATAATATCCTCCTATTTTGGTTAACTTATATTTAAAGTTAAACATTAAAGGAGGATATTTTTATGTCAAATAAAAAACCAAAAAACAATCAGCCTCATGCTAAATTAGAATTTGGAGAAGAAATAAGCTTACCAGCACATTTTAGACCTAAAAAAAGTGGATCAGTAGCTCAAAATACATCAAGACCAATAAGAAAACACCCAAAAGGGAAGTAGATAAAAGCAAGTCTTAAAAGGAGGCTACATATGAACTATTTATATAATGAAGATGATAAAAATAAAAAGTTACATTTGAAATCACAAGAAGATGAAGATGAGTCTGAAGATATAGAAGATATTAAAGAAATGGGAGTTCCAAATCTGCCAGAACAAAACACTAAAGATATACAGTGTATAACTATAATTGGTGAAATTGAAGGGCACTTTGCAGGAAATCCTCAAAAAAAATCCACTAAATATGAACATATAATACCTATGTTATTTGCAATAGAGGAAAATAATGATATTAAAGGTGTTTTAGTAATACTAAATACGGTAGGTGGAGATGTTGAAGCAGGACTTGCTATATCAGAATTAATAAATAGTGTATCTAAAAAAGTGGTTACATTAGTTCTAGGAGGTAGTCATAGTATAGGAGTTCCCCTTGCTACGGCAGGTGATTACTCTTTTATAGCACCTACTGCGACTATGATAGTTCATCCTATAAGAACTAATGGATTAGTTATTGGAGTAAATGAAACTTTTGAGTACTTTAAAAAGATGCAAGAAAGGATAACTCAATTTATAACTAGAACATCAGATATAGAAAGAGAAGATTTAGAGAAATTAATGTATTCTAAAGAAGAATTAGTTAGCGATGTAGGTAGTGTTTTAATAGGTAAAGAAGCAGTTGAATGTGGACTTATAGATGAAGTCGGTGGATTAAAAGAAGCTATGTTTAAATTAAGAGAATTAATAAAAGAGGACGATAACGTAGATAATAAGTGATATGATTAAATAAATTTGTTTAAATAACAGAATATATGCTATAATTAAAAGATATAAAAGTGTTAGTGTATAAATACATTAGCACTTTTTGCTATGATTTTGCAGTTTATTAATTATTGTATAAATTTATTTTTAAAGAGGTGAGATTGATGGCTAAAAAGAAATCTAAAAAGAAAAAGAATATACAATCAAGTTTTACAGCTGAATACAGCAACCTTATAACTATATTTGTAGGGATATTTTTACTATATAGTTTAAACTCTAGTTCTATGGGGATTTTAGGCACATTTATTCAAAATATATTTCTAGGTTTATTTGGAAAATTATCAATAGTTATACCATTTATAATTATTATTAGTGGGATTTTAGGATTTTTCGAAAAAAATGAATATATATATAGACTTAAAAGCACTAAGTTATATTATTTAGGTGTATTTTTCATATTCATGTTTTATGGTCTTATAAATGCGAAAAATTTACCGATAGATAGTCCTACAAATTCATATGTTATTAAAGAAGTAACAAAACAAGCTGTAAGTGGAGACGGGTGTGGGCTTATAGCTACAGTTATTACATATTATGTTACTAAGATATTTGGAATAACTGGGGCATGGTTAGTAAGTATATTTGCATTACTTATAACAGGATTGTTTACATTTAATATATCTTTAAAAGACTTAATCTATAATATAAAAGTAAAATCTAAGAAAGATAAAGATAGTAATCTTACATTCAAAGAAAAAGCTTTGAATTTAAAGTCAGCTATGGTTAATATGGTTACAGAAGAAGTTGATGAAAATACCATGATGACAAAGTCTGGATTAAGAGGACAGTCTAAAAAAGAAGAAATTAATTCAGATAGTATAGAAGATGATGAAAATGACAAAACAATAAAGATAGTAGGTTTTAATAAAGCAGAAGATGACTACTTAGAAATATTAGAAGGTACTCAAAGTATGCCAGAATTGGAAGTTTTAAAAGAACTACAAAAAGCAAAGCCTAATCAAAAACAAGAAGTTTCGAATCAAACAAATAATAGCTTAGAAAAAACTCAACCTATGGATATAAAATCAGAGTCAAATTACGAAAACTATAAAAAACCTAGCATTGAGCTTTTAAACAAAATAGACTCAAAAACGGATGATAAGAGTAAGAAGAAAGTATTAAAAAATGCTTCTTTACTTGAAAAGACATTATCAGATTTTGGAGTTGAGGCAAAAGTAAATCAAGTAACAGTAGGACCTACTATTACAAGATATGAGCTTCAACCTAGTCCTGGAGTTAAGGTAAGTAAAATAGTCAATTTGACAGATGATATAGCCCTTAGCTTAGCTGCAAAGAGTATAAGAATAGAAGCTCCTATTCCAGGGAAGAGTGCAATTGGTATAGAAGTTCCAAATGAAGAGGCTCAAATGGTAACTTTAAGAGAAGTTCTTGAGAGTGATGAGTTCAATAAATTTGATTCACCGCTTGCTATGGGTCTGGGAAAAGACATAGCAGGAAAGCCTATAATTGCAGACATTGGTAAAATGCCTCATTTACTTATAGCGGGATCAACAGGATCGGGAAAAAGTGTATGTGTAAATACATTAATAAATAGTATATTATACAAAGCTAATCCAGATGAAGTTAAATTCTTACTTATAGACCCTAAAGTAGTTGAGCTTGCAAATTACAATGGTATACCACACTTATTAATACCAGTTGTTACTGATCCTAAAAAAGCTGCAAATGCACTGAATTGGGCAGTTACAGAAATGAATAGAAGATATAAGTTATTTGCAGAGTCAAGTGTAAAAGATGTAACAAGTTATAATGAAAAGAGCGAAGAAAAACTTCCTAAGATAGTTATAATAATAGATGAGCTTGCAGACCTTATGATGGTTAGTGCAAGTGATGTTGAAGATTATATTTGTAGATTAGCTCAAATGGCAAGAGCAGCAGGTATGCATTTAATAGTTGCAACTCAAAGACCATCAGTTGATGTTATAACAGGAGTTATAAAAGCTAATATACCTTCAAGAATTGCGTTTGCCGTTTCATCTCAAACCGATTCAAGAACAATACTTGATATGGGTGGGGCTGAAAAACTTTTAGGTAAAGGGGATATGTTATTTTATCCTTTAGGAGCAGCTAAACCAGTAAGATTACAAGGTGCATTTATATCTGAGTCTGAATCTGAAAAAGTTATAGACTACGTAAAGAGTCAAGTTAAAGAGGAAATTAAATACGAAGAATGTATAGTAGATAGTATAAGTAAAATATCGAAAGAACAAGATAATGATGTAGATGAGCTTTTAAGTGAAGCTATAGAATTTATTGTTGAAAGCGGGCAAGCATCAGCTTCGATGCTTCAAAGAAAATTTAAAATAGGGTTTAATAGAGCGGCAAGACTTATAGATTCTATGGAAGAAAGAAATATAGTCGGAAAAAGTGAAGGAAGTAAACCAAGAAAGGTTTTAATAAGTAAACAAGACTTAGACAATTTAGAAGGTGAATAAATTTGAAAACAATAAAGATAAAAGATGCATTAGATTTACCAAATACCATATTTATAGATGTTAGAACTACAGCAGAATTTAATGAAGACCATATATTAGATGCTTTTCATTTGCCACTATTTAACGATGATGAGCATAAAGATATAGGTACTATATATAAATTGCAAGGAAAACACGAAGCTATACAAAAGGGATTTGATTATGTTAAAGATAGATTAAAACACATGTATATGGAAGTTTTAAGTTTAGCTAATGAGTATGAAAATATAGTTATATATTGTGCAAGAGGTGGAATGAGAAGTGGAAGCTTAGTTAACATGATATCTACTTTAGGTGTTAATGTATACCAACTAGAGGGTGGATATAAATCTTATAGAAACTTTGTACTAGATTACTTTAAGACGGTTATGGATACAAAACAATTTATAGTTTTACATGGATTAACAGGTGTTGGAAAAACGGATATGTTGATGATGTTAGAAGAAGCAGGTATAGACATTATAGATTTAGAAGGATTAGCTAAAAATAGTGGATCTACATTTGGATTTATAATGTTTGATGAAAAACCTCCAACACAAAAGACATTTGAAACTAATATATTTGAAAAATTATACTTCTCAAAGAGTGACTATATATTTATAGAAAGTGAAAGTAAAAGGGTGGGGCATGTAAATGTTCCAAATGAAATATATGAGGGTATAATAAGAGATGGATATCATATATTACAAGAATGCAGTGTTAAATCTAGAGTAGATAGACTATGCAGAGATTATATCTATACTGAAAAGAAAAATGCTGAAGCATTAGTCCAATGTATTAATAAGTTTAGAAAAAGATTGGGAAATGCTAACGTTGATTATTGTATTGAACTATTTAATGAAGGAAAATATGAACAAGTTGTAGAATATTATTTAGTACAATATTATGATGCGTTATATGGTCATTCAGTTGAAAAATACAAATATAATAAAATTGTAAATTGTGATGATATGCAACAATCTTTTTTAGAATTAGCAGATTTTCATAAGGCAGCACAGGAAGGAGCAATATAAATGTTAAAAATAGCATTAGAGTCATTAGGATGTTCTAAAAATTTAGTAGATGCAGAAATAATGATGGGAATTTTAAATAGAAAAGGTTATAAGTTAGTTGGGGATTTTGAAGATGCGGATATAATACTAGTAAATACTTGTGGTTTTATAGAGTCTGCAAAGCAAGAGTCAATAGATACTATACTTGATTTAGCTGAATTAAAAGAAACTGGTAATTTAAAATTGCTTATAGTTACAGGTTGTTTAGCACAAAGATATGCTAAAGAATTGCAGGAAGAAATTCCTGAAATAGACGCTATAGTTGGGACTGGAAGTTATCAGCAAATAGATGAAATAATAGCAGGACTTGAAAAAGAAAACAACATAGTTAGTTTAAACGATATAGAATTTGCTTATAATGAAGATCTTCCAAGATATGTTACAACACCTGAGTATATGGCTTATTTAAAAATAGGTGAAGGGTGCGATAATCATTGTACTTACTGTATAATTCCAAAGTTAAGAGGTAAATACAGAAGTAGAAAAATGGAAGATATAGTTAGAGAGGCTAAAGATTTAGCATCTAAAGGAGTTAAGGAACTTGTAGTCATAGCTCAAGATACGACTAAGTATGGATTTGATTTATACGGAGAAGTTAAATTACCACAATTATTAGAAGAACTTGCACAAATAGAAGGTATAAAGTGGATAAGAATAATGTATTCATATCCGGAATCAATAACAGAAGAACTTGTAAAAGTAATTAAAAAATATGATAACATATGTAATTATTTTGATATGCCTATACAACATGCAAGTAATAAAGTTCTAAAACTAATGAATAGACATACAACTAAAGAAGATATAAAGTCTAAAGTTGATATGATAAGAAAGTACATACCTGATGCAACATTAAGAACTACTATAATAGTTGGTTTCCCAGGTGAAACAGAAGAAGATTTTAATGAATTAGTTGAATTTGCTAAAGATGTTAAATTTGATAGACTTGGAGCGTTTGCTTATTCAAGAGAAGAAGACACACCAGCAGATAAATTACCAAATCATTTAGAAGAAGATATTAAGTTAAAAAGAAGAGATGCACTTATGTTAGTTCAACAAGAGATATCTCAAAATTTAAATTCTAAAAAAGTAAATAATGAATATGAAGTTCTAATAGAAGAGCAAATAGAAGATAAAGTCTATATCGGAAGAACTCAAGGTGATGCAGAAGAGATAGATAGTATAGTTTATGTTAAATGTGATAGTCAACTTGAGCCAGGAAACTTTGTTAAGGTTAAAATAAATAGTGCATTAGAGTATGATTTGATGGGAGATGTAGTTAATGAACTTGCCTAATAAACTAACTTTATTTAGGATATTTCTAATACCAATATTTATAATTGTCATGATGTTAAATTTACAAAATAAGTTTTTAATAGCTTGTATGATATTTATAATAGCTTCTGTTACAGATGCTATGGATGGACACATAGCTAGAAAGTATAATTTGATAACTGACTTTGGAAAGTTTATGGACCCTCTTGCAGATAAGCTGCTTGTTATATCTGCATTAACTACTATGATAGAGTTTAATTTAGTTGCAGCATGGATGGTTATAATAATAGTGGCTAGAGAGCTTACTGTTAGTATATTAAGAGCTATAGCGGCAGCTGACGGTAAGGTTATAGCAGCTAGTTCTGGTGGTAAATTAAAGACTATTTCACAAATGGTAGCGATAGTTATTTTATTATTAGGAGCGCATACTGGAAATATGTTATTTTTAAATGTAGGTAAAATAACTATATTAATAGCGACATTACTTACTCTTTATTCAGGGTGGGAGTATGTATATAAAAATAAAAATTTATTTATGGAAAATAAGTAAGTTGCAAAAAGGATGGATATAGAATAATTATATCCATCCTTTTCTTTATTGATGGACATACAATATGTGGAAAAAAGTGTATAAATTGATATAATTAAAGTTAATACTAATAATATATTATTAATTGACTTTAAGATGAAAACTAGATATAATATTAATAGAACAAGTGTTTGATTGAAACTTTAACTTAAAGTAAAGATAATATAAATGATTGATAGAAGGGAAGGTATTATAAAATGGCAGGAATACAAGATGAAAAATTAAAAGCGTTAAATTCAGCATTATCTCAAATAGAAAAAGATTTCGGTAAGGGATCAGTAATGAAGTTAGGTGATGCTAAAGGAATGGCTATAGATGTAATACCAACAGGGTCTATAGGACTTGATATAGCAATTGGTATAGGTGGACTTCCAAAGGGAAGAATAGTTGAAATATACGGACCAGAATCTTCAGGTAAAACAACTGTTACATTACATGCAGTTGCAGAAGCTCAGAAAAAAGGCGGAATAGCAGCATTCATAGATGCAGAGCATGCCCTTGATCCTATATATGCAAAAGCATTAGGTGTAGATGTAGAGAACTTAATTGTTTCACAACCAGATACAGGAGAACAAGCTTTAGAAATAGCTGAAGCACTTATACGAAGTGGAGCTATAGATATAATAGTAGTTGACTCTGTTGCAGCATTAGTTCCTAAAGCTGAAATAGAAGGAGATATGGGAGATTCTCATATTGGTCTTCAAGCTAGACTTATGTCTCAGGCGTTAAGAAAATTAACAGGATCTATAAAAAAATCTAATTGTGTTGCTATATTTATAAATCAGTTAAGAGAAAAGGTCGGAGTAATGTTTGGTAGTCCAGAAACAACAACTGGTGGTCGTGCTCTTAAATTCTACTCATCTGTTAGATTAGATGTTAGAAAAATAGACACAATAAAACAAGGTGACAAGATTATGGGAAGTAGAACTAGAGTTAAGGTAGTTAAAAACAAAGTTGCACCTCCTTTTAAACAATGTGAATTTGATATAATGTATGGTGAAGGGATATCTAAGGTTGGAGACTTACTAGATATAGCTGCGGATATAGATATAATTAAAAAATCAGGAGCTTGGTATAGTTATAATGAGACTAGACTAGGACAAGGTAGAGAAAATGTTAAAAAATTCTTAGAAGATAATAAAGATTTAACTGAAGAAGTTGAAGGATTAGTAAGAAAATACTATAAATTAGATGAAAATAGAGATAGTGCACAAGAAAATCAAGATTCAATAGAAAATATTGGAGAATAATAATTCGTATGCCTCCTATTAACTTGACACAAGGTAGAAAAAATTATAAAATTAAATAAGAATGAAATATTCTTATTTAGTTTATAAAAATAGATGTTATAAATACTGTAGTTGACGGTTTATATTAACAAAGGAGGTGGATGTCATAGAGGCAATAATAGGCGCTTTATTGGGAATATTTGTGGGTATTATAGTTGGTTATTTTGTTAGAAAAAACATATCTGAAGCTAAAATTGGTCAAACTGAAAAGTTGGCTAATGATATAATAGATAAGGCAAATAGAGATTCAGAAACTCTACAAAAAGAAAAACTATTAGAAGCAAAAGAAGAGATCCATAAATGGAGAAATGAAGCAGAAAAAGAGAACAAAGAAAGAAGAACTGAATTACAAAAGTTTGAAAGAAGAGTTATACAAAAAGAAGAAGTATTAGATAAAAAACTTCAAACGCTAGAAAATAAAGAAAATGTTTTAAGTGACAAATTAAAAAAGATTGAAAAAAAAGAAGAACAAGTTGAAAATATTAAAGTTCAACAATTAGAGAAGTTAGAAAGTATATCAGGGATAACTTCGGACAAAGCTAAGGAAATCATTTTAACTAATGCGGAAAGAGATGTAAGACGTGAGATGTCTATTATGATAAAAGAAATAGAGTCTCAAGCTAAAGAAGAAGCGGACAAGAAATCTAGAGAGATAATAGGATATGCTATACAAAAATGTGCAGCAGATCATGTTGCTGAAACTACTGTTACAGTAGTTAATCTACCTAATGATGAAATGAAAGGTCGAATAATAGGTAGAGAAGGTAGAAACATAAGAACATTAGAAACTCTTACGGGGATAGATTTAATAATAGATGATACTCCAGAAGCCGTAATTTTATCAGGATTCGATCCTATAAGAAGAGAAGTTGCAAGAATAGCACTTGAAAAGCTTATAGCAGATGGAAGAATACATCCAGCTAGAATAGAAGAAATGGTTGAAAAGGCAAAGAAAGAAGTTGACAGCATAATTAAAGAATTCGGTGAACAAGCTACATTTGAAACAGGGGTTCATGGCTTACACCCAGAGTTAGTAAGACTTTTAGGTAGATTAAACTATAGAACTAGTTATGGTCAAAATGTACTTAGACATTCAATTGAAGTTGCGCATATAGCAGGTATAATGGCTGCTGAAATAGGAGCTGATGTAAAGTTAGCTAAAAGAGCAGGTTTACTACATGATATAGGTAAATCAGTTGACCATGAAATGGAAGGAACTCATGTTGAGATAGGTATGGATTTACTTAGAAGATATAAAGAATCTAAGGATGTTATACATGCTATGAGTACTCACCATGGAGATTACGAACCACAGACTATAGAAGCTGTGTTAGTTACTGCAGCTGATGCTATATCAGCAGCTAGACCAGGTGCTAGACGTGAAACGTTAGAAGCGTATATAAAACGTTTAGAAAAACTTGAAGAAATCGCTAATTCGTATGATGGAGTAGATAAATCATTTGCTATACAAGCAGGTAGAGAAATCAGAATAATGGTTAAACCTGAAAATGTAAGTGATGAAGATATACATTTATTAGCTAGAGATATGACTAAGAGAATAGAAGATGAATTAGAATATCCGGGTCAAATCAAAGTTAGTATAATAAGAGAAACAAGAGCAATAGAATACGCTAAATAAGAAAATAATGTAAGCGAATATATCAATTGATATATTCGCTTTTTTGAATTTAAAGTACGTATTTAAAAATTACATAAGAATAATATCTGATAAATAAGATTAAACTATAACTGTTATTAGTAAATAATATCAACAGTATAGGAGATATAAAAATGAGACGTCCAAAGTTAGTAGTGAGTAAATGTTTGGGTTTTGAAAATTGTAGATATAATGGGCAAGGCGGGAGTAGCAAGTTGATTGAAATGTTAAGTGATTATGTAGACTTTTATACTGTATGTCCAGAAGTTGAAATAGGATTATCAACGCCTAGAGAAGCTATTAGAATAGTAGAATATGATAATGTAAAGAAGTTAATTCAGCCAAAAACTAATATAGATTATACAGACAGTATGAAAAAATTTTCTAAATCATATATAGATAATTTAAAGGATATTGATGGATGTATATTAAAAAGCAGGTCGCCATCTTGTGGATTAAATGATGTTAAAGTATATCATAGAAATGGACAGTCTAGTTTATTTAATGGAAGTAATGGTGTATTTACACAAGAACTTTTGAATTCATACGGACACTTACCTATAGAAAATGAAGGAAGACTTAAAAATTACTTTATAAGAGATGATTTTTTAACTAAACTATTTGTAATAAATGATTTTAAAAATGATAAGAAGAATATAGAGCATTTTCATAATAAAAATGAGTTGCTTTTAAAAAGTTATGATTTTAATCTATTTAAAGAATTAGATGAAATATTAAAGCAAGAAAATGATTTGGAAAGAAGAATCGTTAAATATGAAAATAAATTATATCAAATTTTAAATAAAAGCAGAACTGTAAAAAAAAATATACAAACTATAATACAAATATATAATAAGTATGAAAATAATTTAACTATGAAAGAAAGGGAATTATTTGTAGATAATGTAGTTAAATATAGTAAAGGAAAATTACCAATAAGTGCTATTTTTTCAAACATAAAATTGTATGCAGCTAGGTTTGAAGATGAATATATTTTAAATCAAAATATATTTTCTCCATATCCAGATAGCTTAGTAGATTTAAGTGATTCTGGAAAAGGAAGAACTTTAGAAATAAAATAATAAAATTTTAAAAAAAGACAATAATAATAATAATAAATATTTAAGAAAGAGGGAAAAAATATGCTTAATAGCCTAGCTAAAAATCAGTATGTGAAAATATCTAATAGCGATAAAATTAATGAAACTGTTGAGTATGGAGTTGTAATAAATAGTAATAAAGATAATTATGATATTATGAGCATTGGATTTGAAAATAAAAATGGAAATTTTTTAGAATATCCTCCCAATGTAGATAAGTTAGTTCAAAGTTATAAAATTGAAGATGCTAATTTTGATGAAGTTAAGAAAAATGAAATAAGAAGAAAAATGAATATATGGTTAGAAAACCATTACAAAATATAAAGAAAGGAAACTTATCAAAGTTTCCTTTTTTGTGCATAATATTACTAATAAAATAAAAATAAATGAATTAATCCCAATAAACTATGGTAATAATATATTAAATGTATCAAATATAGAAAAAAGTTAATGAAAATGATATAATTATATAAAATGAGGGGGATGAGAAGTTGAGCCAGTACATAAATATAAATTCCGAACTAGATGCATTAAAGATAAAAGAATTTGAAAAAATGTTTTATCTAACTATGAAAGAGGAAGCAAATGTAGTGCCAAAGGTAACTCCTTTTAAAGGAATAAACACAGACCTTTTATACATAAAAGATGGACGTGTTCTTTTTATAAAATTTATGGATACAACAGAAGATTTATTTATGATTTTAGAAGATGAACTTTTAGAGATAATGGAAGAAGAATACGATCTTTTAAGAAAAAAGATGAGTAGTATAGGTAATGATATAGAGTATAACTACGTATTTATAATGCCTCATGTAAGTATATATGATAATGAGGAAAATAATGATTTTATAGAAAATAATATAATAGATAGAGAAAAATTATATAAAATGATGGATTATGAACTTAGTATAGATGAATACTTGGGAAATCCAAATGATGAAATTTTAATAAATTTATTTATGCTACAAATATGTCCAGAGTATTATGTTATAAATAACAATTTAAGCTTAAATAACAATTTAAAGAAGATTTCTTTTTCAAATGAAGATTATAGTTATTCAGCTACTATCTTAGAAAGATGTCAGATAGAAGAGGCTATATCTATAAGATATGGTAATACTCTATATAAAGGTCCTTCAGGATCTGGAAAAACAACTATATTATTAGCTAGAGCAATTAAATTGGCTAGGGTATACCCTCACCATAAATTTATAATTTTTACTCATACAAAACAACTTAGAAATGAGCTAAAAGAGAGATTAGATATATTATATAAAGATAATAATAATATAGAGATACATACATTTAGTTCATTTTTATTCAAACTAGCTAAGATATATAATTTAGTGTTTGACTATAATATGCTTAAAAACACTCCTGATAAAGTATATAAAAATTTGGTTTTACAAGCTAAAAATACTATAAAAAATAAGAGTATGTTTAAAGGAATATTTGTAGATGAAATAGAAAGTTTTGAAGCAGATCAATTAAGTTTTATAAGAGAGTTTTTATATAAATCAAAATTCATTTTCAATGGTTTTGAATGTAGAAGTTTAAATATATCTAGCAATTTGAGTATATTTAAAAATTCATGGGATAATATTGAATTTTTAAATATTATTAAGTTAGATAAAAATTATAGACAAAGTGATCATTTAGTTGAATTTATAAATAATTTTGATGAAAACTCTAATGAATATATAAAAAATATTAGACCTAACATAGTAGATGATATATACTATTTATCTAACCCAATCAGAGAAAGTAATAAAGCCGTAGATATTATAAAAGTATCTGATATTGAAGAACAGATAAGTTCCGTACTTTGGGAAGTAGATTACTTAATAGATAAAAAAGGATTAAATTACTCAGATATAGCTATTGTATATCCGTTCAATAAAAAGAAATTAAAGAATGGAAAAACGATATACTTCCAGTATATGCTTAAAAAAGATTTAGAAGAAAATGAAATTCCATATGTAAATGCAGATGATGAATTGACTAATATAGCTAAAAAACCAGGAATTACTATATCAAATATATATGCAATTAAAAATTTGGAATACAAGGCTATAATATTTTGTGAATTAGAAATGCTTTATAATCATAGTATAAATGATATTACTCAAGATTATCAGGTAAATGATTTTGTAGGAGATTTAAATAAGGTATATCTTGCTATAAATAGAGCTACTGACTATTTAAGCATAATAACTACTTTTAACGAAGGTGCAAGCGATATAATAAAGTTACTAGTAGAGTCAAAAAATTAAAAGAAGCACATAGTGCTTCTTTTGTTTGTATTAAAGTATAAAGTTAAAATAAGCAAGTACTATAATACCAAGTACGATTCTATAATAACCAAACACTTTGAAGTCGTGTTTTTTGATGTAATCCATTAAGAACTTAATAGCAAATACAGAAACTATAAATGCTGTTACAAAACCTACTCCTATAACTGACCATTCAAATCCTGAGAAGCTAGCACCAGTTTTAATAAGTTTTAAAGCACTGGCACCAAACATTGTTGGTATAGCTAAGAAGAATGAGAATTCAGCAGCAACATATCTTGATGCACCTAAGAATACGGCTCCTATTATAGTTGCACCAGATCTTGATGTACCAGGTATTAATGCTAAACATTGGAAAAGACCTATACCAAGTGCTAACTTATATGTAAGCTGTGAAAAATCATTAACTCTAGGTTTTTTATTTCTATTTTCAAGTATTATCATTATAACACCGTAAAGAATAAGTGTTATTGATACTGTAGTTGGATTAAAAAATAATGTGTCTATAGTATCATCAAATAATAAACCTAATATGCCTGATGGAATAACAGCTATAATAACTTTAATCCATAAATCTATAGTTTCTTTTGTTTCTCTTTCAGTTTTAGAACTATCTAAAGGATTTAATTTTTTAAAATATATAGTTAATACTGCAAGGATTGAACCAAGTTGTATTACTACCATGAACGTACTTACGAAAACATCTGACAAGTTAAACTTTACAAATTGCTCAACTAAGATAAGATGACCAGTACTACTTACAGGAAGCCATTCAGTTATACCTTGTACTATACCAAGTATAATGGCTTTAAACATTTCTAACAATTTAACTACCTCCTAATTAAAAGTATTTTGACCATAAGTTAAAGTATACCAATATTAATAAATATATTCAATATATTAAAGAGGTATTTAAAAAAGATATTAAAAGCAAATGAGACAGGGGGTTAAATATGGAAAATAATAATTTATTAAATGAATACGAATATGAAATTTTTAAGGGGTTTTCAAAAAAACATAATCCAGCAACTAAACATGATTATTTAAGTAAGGTTATATTATTTAAAGAGTTTGTTAAGAATAAAGATTTGATAGAAGTAACAAAGGAAGATTGTAGCAAGTTTATGGAAGTTGTAAAAGAAACATATGCTAAATCAACATCAGAAAAAATATATAGCTACTTACATAGTTTTTATAACTTTATGAAGAAGGAAGAGTATATAGGGGTTAATCCTTTTAAATTGGTAAAGAAACCTCAAGTTAGTAGAATAAAAACTAAAGATGATGTGCTTAGTATTCAAGAAATTAACAAATTAATAGATAGTTTACCTAGGCTTAATATGAGAGACAGACTTATAATGATATTTTTAATAACTACAGGATGTTTATTAAATGAACTTGTAAATTTAAAATGGAAAGATTTAATGCTAGATGAAAAAAATAATGCATATGTAAGATTGGGGAAAAATAAAAAGGAAAGAGTAGTAAAACTACACCCATATTGTTTTTCTATGATAGAAGGTTATAGAGGTTATTTGGGATTACCAGAACTTATTGTACCTAATGAAGATTTTGTTTTTATAAGTCAAAAAAGTAACTCTATAACAGATAGAAATGTAAGGATGATAGTTAAAAAAGCTTTGGATATAGCGGGACTTAGTAATTATTCAGCTAAAGACTTTAGACATTCTTTTGCTGCTATAAGCTTAAGACTTGGAGCAGGAGAAGAGGATGTTAAAAATCAACTTGGGTGGAGTGATAAGTACTATGCTATAAGATATAAATATGTATTGAACTTTGTAGATAGTGAAAGCATAGACTACATTATAAGTAGTGATAAGATGAACATAAACAAAAAATAACTTGTTATTGTTCGTTAAATTATATATAATTAATTTATAAAATACATAAGTAAGGAAGGTGCTAATTAATATGGAAAATAAATATAGTACATATGCAAATCCATTAATAGATAGATATTGTAGTAAGGATATGAGTTATATATTTTCTCCGCAATATAAATTTTCAACTTGGAGAAGATTATGGGTTGCTTTAGCAGAGTCAGAAAAAGAATTAGGGCTTAATATAACAGATGAGCAAATAAGCGAATTGAAAGCTAATATAAATAATATAAATTTTGAAGAAGCTAGAAAAATAGAAAAAGAAGTAAGACATGATGTTATGAGTCATGTTAAGGCGTATGGACTACAATGTGATAGTGCAAAAGGAATAATACATTTAGGTGCTACTAGTGCTTATGTTGGAGATAATACTGATGTAATCCAAATGGATGAGGCACTAAAGCTTATAAGAATAAAATTAGCTAGCTTAATAAACAATTTAAAAGATTTTGCTATTAAAAATAAAGATATACCAACTTTAGGATTTACACATTTCCAAGCTGCACAGCTTACTACAGTTGGAAAAAGAGCTTGTCTTTGGGCACAAGATCTAATAATAGATTTAGAAGACTTAAACTTTAGAATAGACAATATGAAACTAAGAGGTGTTAAAGGTACAACTGGAACACAAGCAAGTTTCTTAAGTTTATTTGAGGGAGATAATGAAAAAGTAAAAGAATTAGATAAATTAGTTTGCGCAAAAATGGGATATAAAGCATCATATGCAGTTAGTGGACAAACATATACTAGAAAGTTAGATTATCAAGTTATATCAATATTATCTGGAATAGCTCAAAGTATGCACAAGATGACTAATGATATAAGATTATTACAAAGTTTAAAAGAGTTAGAAGAGCCATTTGGTAAGAATCAAATAGGTTCATCAGCTATGGCTTACAAAAGAAACCCTATGAGAAGTGAAAGAATAGCGTCTTTATCTAAATTTGTTATAGGCGAATCTTTAAGTCCAGCACTTGTCCAAGCTACTCAATGGTTAGAGAGAAGCTTAGATGATTCAGCTAATAAAAGATTAGCTATACCACAAGCATTTATGGCAGTTGATGCTATACTTGAAATAGGTATAAATGTTACAGATGGACTTGTAGTTTATGAAAACATAATAAATAAACATATTAATGAAGAATTACCTTTTATGGCTACAGAAAATATACTTATGGAAGCTGTAAAAAGAGGTGGAGATAGACAAGAATTACATGAAGTAATAAGAGAATACTCTATGCAAGCTGCAAAGAGAGTTAAGCAAGATGGTAAAGATAATAATTTACTAGAGTTAATTCTTGATGACTGTGATACATTTAAAATGAGTAAAGAAGAAATACTATCTATAATGGATCCTAAAAACTTTATAGGAAGAGCTCCTAATCAAGTTGTTGAATTCGTAGAAGAAATAATAAATCCAGCAATAAATGAATATACAGATTTAATGGGTATAAAAATTGATTTAAATGTATAAAAAATAGAGGCAAAAGCCTCTATTTTTTTTGTTGAATAGCGTTTTGAAAATAAGAAATAATAAACATAAACATTTAAAATTCTACAACAAAAAACAATGTGAATTGTAAAAGAAATGTTAATAAAATCTAAAAATTCAATTTAATTTAAAACGTATTGGAAAAAATGTAGAATTGTGATATTATATGTACAGTGAAAGAGCTTAATCATTTATTTTCTAAATATTTTGATTAAAAAAGCTTTAAATTTCAAAGTATTTATATACTTTAAGAGGAGGAAAAAAAATGGCAGGAAATACTAATAATGCTAACAAATTAACATTAGTGCCCCTAGTACTTATGATATTTACATCAGTATTTGGGTTTGCTAACATGCCAAGAGCATTCTATCTAATGGGATATGCAGCAATACCTTGGTATATATTAAGTGCAATTTTATTCTTTATACCATATGCGTTTATGATGGCTGAATACGGAGCTGCATTTAGAAAAGAATCAGGTGGTATGTATTCTTGGATGGAAAAATCAGTAGGTCCTAAATATGCATTCGTTGGAACATTTATGTGGTATGCATCTTATATTATTTGGATGGTAAACGTTGCATCAACTTTATGGATACCGTTATCAAATGCAATATTTGGATATGATGCTACTGCTACTTGGTCTTTATTTGGATTAAGTTCAGTTCAAACATTAGGTATACTTGGAATGTTATGGATAGCTTTAGTTACTTATGTATCTACTAAAGGTATAGATAAGATAAAAAAAGTAACTTCTGTAGGTGGTACTGCAGTTGCATTACTAAACATAGTTTTATTAGTTGGTGGTGTTGCAGTTGTAATAATGAACAAAGGTAAATTTGCAGAGCCTGTAACTAATGTAGTTCATGCATTTACAAATTCTCCAAACCCAGCTTACCAAACTCCATTAACTGTATTATCATTCTTAACATTTGCAATATTTGCATTTGGTGGATTAGAAGTTTTAGGTGGATTAGTTGACCAAACTGAAAATGCTGAAAAAACTTTCCCTAAAGGACTTACTTTAGCAGCTATAGTAATATCTATAGGATATGCATTAGGTATATTTGCTTGTGGTATGTTTACTAACTGGAGTGATATATTATCAACTAGTGGTGTAAATATGGCTAACGTTGCTTATGTATTAATGCAAAACTTAGGATACCAATTAGGTACTGCATTTGGAGCAAGCGAAGCTGTTTCATTAACAATGGGAGCTTGGGTTGCTAGATTCGTTGGTTTATCAATGTTCTTAGCATTATCAGGAGCATTCTTTACATTAACTTATTCTCCGTTAAAAACTCTTATCGAAGGTGCACCAAAGAAAGTTTGGCCTGGTAAGTTAGGAGAAATAAAAGATGGAATGCCTATAAATGCAATGAAAGTTCAAGCTATAATAGTTATAGTTATGATATTTGTAGTATCATTTGGTGGTAAGAGTGCAGAGAAATTCTTTGCATTACTAATACTTATGACTAACGTTGCAATGACTATACCTTACTTATTCTTATCAAGTGCATTCCCTGCATTTAAAAAGAAACAATTAGAAGGTAAAGTTGAAAAACCATTCGTTGTTTATAAGAGTGTTGGATTAGCTACAACTTTTGCTGTAATAATAGGTATATTAGTTGGATTTGCTAACGTATTTACTATAATACAACCATCATTATCTTCACCAGCTGGATTAACAGATACATTAACAATGATAGCTGGACCAGTATTCTTTGGTTTAGTAGGATTCTGGTTATATAGTAGATATGATAAGAAATACGGAAGAAAAGTAAACGATAATAATAATAAAAAAGCTAGTTAATATTAGCTTATATTATAAAAAATGCACCTACCTTAACTGGTAGGTGTATTTATTTATATATAAAAATATATATTTATGACAAATAAGTATATTTTTATATATAAATAAACAAATATTTAGTATACTATAATAGTAACAAAGGCTGATTAGGGGATTAGACAAAAGATATAGGAGGAATAATTTTGTTAAAGAAGTTATTAAATTTTATAAAAACTAATAAAGAAGAAAAATCATCAAAAGAAGAAATAGAAGAAATAAAAGTTATAGAAGCTGAAATACAACAAGTTGAAACTAAAGAAGTTAAAAATCTACAACAAGAATTAGCAATAACTCAAGAAGACATTTCTAAAACAAAAAACCAAAATGAATACATAGAAAACGAAGATATAAAGAATGAAGAAGTAGAAATTAAAGATGATATAGAGCCATATAATTTAACAAAAGAAGAAGAAGACTACATAAAGTTAGCAAAAATACAAAGAGGTAAAAAAATAAAAGCAGTTGATGTTTATACTAATGAAGAGATTGTATTTGAAACACATAAAGAATGTAGCAAAAAGTTAGGTGTTCCAATTGAATATATAAAAGAAAATTTACAATATGGATATACGGATTATTTTGGAGAAGCTATAAAGTTTTTAAGTAAAAGTCTTAAAATAGATAAATCAACTAAAAAGATGTCAGATAAAAATATAAGTGATTTATTTAATTTTTTACATAATGAATTATGGAACAGTGATATATCAGAAGATAAAAGAGAGGAAATTTTATCAAGTAACAAAATAGAACCAATAGCCATGTATTATAAGTTTGAAACAATTGATGATGAGTATGATGAATATTTTAAAATTTACGGAAAAATAATTAGGCGTGGTGGTAAAAAGAGAATAGAACTTATAGATAAAAAGCATGAAGTTATAGAAGTATTTAAATCTATGGATGATTGTTCTAAATTTTTTGAGAAGGATAAATCAGAAATTATATCTAGATTAAAGTTAGGCGATTGCAAGATTGGAAGATATGAAATAAAGTATAGTTTAAGAAGATAAAAATAAAAAGGAACTAATCTCTAGTTTGAGATAGTTCCTTTTATATTTATTATATTATTTATTTTTTTTCCATGTATATACATAATAACTTAAAACTTCTTTTATAGCATTACCTATAAACTCATAAGCATTATCATCAAGGTTAGCTAAAGACACTCTTATTGACCATTCAGGCCCATAGAATCCATGTCCGCTAAGTAATACTATAGAATAATTATTAGCTAGCTTAAATAGCATATCAGCAGGCTTATAGTTATCTTTTATAAAGTCTGCGAAATCATCACCGTAATGATTAGTAGCCCATTTCATAATATCAAATATTGCATAGTATGAAGCATCGTGTTTATCATTTTTAAGTTCTAAGCCTAAAGAATCATAGAATAACTTTTGTCTATGTTTACAAATAGACATATTTACTGCTTTATAAGAATCTTTTTTATCGATTAATGCAAAAGCTGAGAAAAATGCCATTTGTACTTGTTGTGGTGTAGATAAACCAGCAGTATGATTAAGCGCTACAAGTCTGCTATCAGCAACTATTCTATCCATAAATGATATACTATCAGGGTTTAAACTCATATCACTATAACGTTGATTTACAGATGTTTTCAAATCATCAGGTAACTCATTTATAAGTTTATCAAATACATTATCATGATGAAGAGCTAAAGTACCTAAACGCCATCCAGTTACACCAAAATATTTAGAATAAGAATAAGCACCAATTGTATTATAAGGTAAATTTGCCATTAAAGATTTAAATCCATTAACAAATGTACCGTAAACATCATCTGATATTATCATTAAATCAGGATGGTGATTTTTAACTATATCAGTTAAGTCTTCACTACTATCTTCACCTATGGCTATAGAAGCTGGATTATTAGGATTAACTAAAAATAATGCTTTTATAGATTTATCACAAAGTTTTTCTAATTCTTTTCTTGAATACTGCCAAGTATGACGATTATTTTCATCTATTTCATCAGCATTTACATAAACCACATCAAAGTTGTATCTTGGTAAATGAGGTATTTCTAGGTAAGGTGTGAATATAGGTGTCATTATAGCTATTTTATCACCTTTTTTTAATAGTTCATTAGCCATTAAAGAATCAAATATATAACACATAGCAGCAGTTGCACCTTCTACAGCAAATATACTTAAAGGGCCACCTTTTTTAGTATCATATTTCATTTCTTTTATTAAATATTCTCTTACTATATGTTCTGTATGAGTAAGCATTCTATCTGGAGATGGATAATTATCGCCTATTATTCCATCGGCCAATTCAAATACCCAAGAATCTGGATCAAATTCAAATTTTTCTATTCCATAATCTACGATGTCTTTAGCTAATTTAGCTCCTGGCATATTTAAATTATCATAAATATATTTATAAAAACGTGTAGATATACCTTCTTTTGTAGGCATACCAGCTAAGTCACCTTCATCCCATGTTCTACGAGTTTCGCTAACAGCGAATTGTCCAAAAGTGAAAAAAGCTTCACGAGGTGTAGCAGCTGTCCAGTTTGGGTTACCACGTCCTGCATCTAAAACTCTTCTTCCACTTTCCATAGCTCTGAATTTTGCCAATTTGATTAATTTATCCTTAAACTCAAATGGACTTATTTTTCCATACATGTCATTAATTTCTTTAAAGTTGTATCTACGCATAATACACACTCCTCTGTTATTTGCAATTAAAGTATATAAAGCAAAAAAAATTTAAAATGTTTATGAAATTCATATACATAATATTATAATAAAAATAGTAAAAAATAAACCCCAAATTAAATATATAGAAAATTTAATAAAGTTCAAATATAATAAAACTATATTAAATAAGATGAAAATGTAATTTTACCTTAAAAACATAGGTTTTAAATAAAATGTCTAAAAAAAAAATGAAAAAATGAAAGGAAATCATTAGAAATAAATAGAAATTTTAATATAATTATTTTTTATTTTGTTTTAGAGGTGGGGGATATAATGAAATTGAATTATTTTGAAGAAGATATAATAAAATCATCACCTATTCCATATATATTTGGCGAATTGAAGAAAAGCACAAGTGGAAGTAGCTCATTCATACTAAAAGAAGTTAATGATATCGCATCCAAAGTATTTAACATAGATGATAAAGACTGTTTAAATAAGAATTTAAATGAAGTTTTTATGATAGAAAATGAAAGACGTATATTAGAGGATATTGAAAATGAAGAAAAAATCAGATTACATATAAAAGAATGTAACTTTGATTATGAGTTAATATCTAAAAAAATTTATGATAGCAATTATATAATTTGGTTTATGGATATAACCAAGGATATAGATTATGAAGAATCTAATAAGATAAGGGCAGAGTTTTTTACCAATCTTTCACATGAATTAAGGACTCCTTTGAATTTAATATTTAGTTCATTGCAAATTTTGGATTTGAAAATTAAAAATACTAATATTAGTGATGAGCAATCTATAGAAAAATATCTTAATATGGCAAATCAAAATACATATAGATTACTTAAATTAGTAAATAATATAATTGATTCAAATAAAATAACATCAGGATACTTTGATTATAATCCTCAAAACTATGATATTGTAAATTTTGTAGAAGGAATATGTCAATCTGTAGTAGATTTTGCAAAGCAAAAAAATATAGAAATAATATTTGATACAGAAATAGAAGAAAGTATTATATCTTTTGATCTTGATAAAATGGAGCGTATAATACTTAATATACTATCTAATGCAATTAAGTTTAGTAATGCAAATGGTCAGATAAACATAGGAATGAAAGAAGTTGATGATATGATAGAAATACAAATATCAGATGATGGAATAGGTATACCAAAACATAAATTGGAATCTATATTTGATAGGTTTAAACAAGTGGACAATAACATTATAAGAAGAGGTGAAGGTAGTGGTATAGGCTTGTATTTAGTTAAATCTTTAGTAGATATGCATGGAGGATCTATACAAGTTGATAGCCAATTAGATGTTGGAACTGCATTTACGATAAAAATACCTAATGTTATAAATCACGAATGTGAATGTACTATAGTAGAAAAGAACTTCCAAAACTCATATATAGAAAAAATAAAAGTTGAATTTTCAGACATATATGCTTAAATATTGATCTCGATTATAAAATATAATCGAGATTTTTGTATTTATTTGCTATAATTATAGTAGATAAATCGGTATATAGAGTAAGGGGGATAAATTTGGACGTTTACAAGTGCAAAGAAATTTTAGAAATATGCCCTATACCATGCGTTTGGGGTAAACGTATGTCAAATGAAGAAAATGGGGAAAATGAGTATATAATTAAGGGAAGTAACAGATTGTTACTTGAAAAGTTAAATATTGAAAAAGAAGATGAAATAATAGATTTAAATATATCTAATGTTTTTGGAATTTATAAAGATGAAATTAAGGCAGCTTTAAAAGAAGAAAAAAATAAATTTATAAGGTATCAATATGTAAGTGGCTTGAAAGATATATATAAAATAACTTTAAATATAGATGAAGGAAATAATTTTTATTTGTGGTTTGAACTTTATCAGATAAGTAGTAATTATAACTTAGTAATACAAAATAATTTAAAAGCTATGATATGGATTAAGGATGTAGATGGAAGATATATAAAGGTTAATAGAAATTTTGAGCAAATAATGGATATAGAAAACGATGATATAATAGGAAAGAAAAATTCTCAAATTAGTAAAAGTAAAAAACTTGATTATATAGAGGAATATGAAAAACTTATATTAGAAGGAAAAGAATATTCTATTGAAAAAACAGTGTTTGAAGATAATGAGTGGGTTAGTATATTTATACATCCTATGTTTGATGACAATAAAAATGTTATAGGCACTTATGGTTTTAAAATTTATGATTATGTAAATTCAAAAACACCTATAGGAATAGAAAATAGGAATAAAATGTTAGAAATAATCGTTGATAATTTACCACTACCAATATTTTACAAAGATGTAAATGGAGTGTATTTGTATTGTAATGAAGCATTTGGAGAATTAGTAGAATTAGATAGAGATCAAATTATAGGTAAAAAAGATTATAATTTAAATATTAATGAAGAGCATATATCTATATATAAAGAAGCTGACAAAAAGGTTATAAAAAATAAATCCAAAATAGTAACTGAAGTTTATATGGAAAGAAATTCAGGTGATAAATATATAGAAACAACAAAAGTACCTTTGTGGGACTATCGAAAAAAAGTTACAGGTATAATTGGGATTGTAATAGATTTAACTGAAAAAAAAGCAACTCAAAATGAATTAGAAAAATTAAGATTAGACTTTTTCTCTAATTTAACACATGAGTTTAGAACACCTTTAAACTTAATATTTTCATCAGTTCAATTAATTGACCAAAGTATAAGCAAAATAAAAAAAGGAGATATAAATGTACTTATACGATATTTACATATAATAGAGCAAAATGGAATGAGGCTTTTAAAATTGGTTAATAATTTAATAGATTCAACTAGAATAGATTCAGGATGTTTAGACTATAATCCTAAAAATCAAGATATAGTTAATTTTGTAGAAAATATTTGTGACTCAGTAGTTGAATTTAGTAAATTACAGAATATACAATTGACTTTTGATACAGATAAAGAAGAACAAATTGTATCTTTTGACAATGATAAAATGGAGAGGATAATACTTAATTTATTATCTAATGCTATAAAGTATAATAAAGAAGATGGAAACATTGATGTAGGTATAATGTGTAATGATGATTATGTAGATATAAGCGTAAAAGATACTGGGGTAGGAATACCTCATGATAAAATAGATGATGTATTTGAGAAGTTTAAACAAGTAGACAATAGATTAACAAAAATAAGTGAAGGTAGCGGTATAGGCCTATCAATAGTCAAATCATTAGTAACACTCCATGATGGAATGATAACAGTAGACAGTCAAGTTGGAATTGGAACGGAATTTAAAGTTAAGATACCTAATAGAGAAGTTATCGAAAACAATATAAGCTCTATACAAAATGAGTCTGTAAATATGGATAAAAAGATACAAATAGAATTTTCAGATATATATTAAAATATAGCTCCTAATTTATTAGGAGCTATATTTTAAGTTTTAGTAACATATATAAATTGAAAAATATTAAATTAATAGATAAAAATTTTAAAACTTTAAAAATATGACGTTCTCCTTTAGAACTAGTTTTAAGTCTTGAAAATTTAATGTTAAATCCTAAAGGGAAAAATAAATCAACGCCTTCATATGTAAATGCATCTAAAATTATATGAGAAGAATAACCTATCAAAATTCCATAAGACATACAAATCAATATAATATTATTCTCACCTACAATGATTATTAATTTTAAACATTCAATTAAAATTAATAAAAATAAAAGACTGTGAGTAAATCCTCTATGTTTGCACCGTTTAGAAATGAATTTTGATAAGTACGGCCATTTTTTACTTATATATGATTTTCTTGTATCTAAATCAGGCAATAGTGCGCCTAAATTAGCAAATTGAAAATAAGTTGCAAAAAGTATTAATTTATATAAAATATTATAGTCATTTAAATAAATACTATTAAAAGTGGAAAATGTTAGTGCAGCAAATAGATATCCTCCAGATGAATGTGTTTCTTTTGTCATCAAAATACCCTTTCTAATAATTGGTTAATTAAAGCTTATTATATATTAAAAAAAATAAATATGGAATCGAACATGATTAAAATATAATATTATAGATAAAAAATTTTGAAAAAAGTTAATTTTACATACTGTATACAATTTTAAAAAGTTAGATTTAGTAGTATAATATATAAGTACGATAAAAAAAGGAGGACTTTAGATGGAGAAAGAAAGAACTTGTAATTTGTTAAGACACAATGAAAACCTAAAGCTTAAACTTATAGTAGAAAGTGCGATAATTGGTGCTATAGTTGGATTAACAATAGTACTTCATAGAATTGCATTAGATAAAATTTCTGATGTATTTATGGGACTGTATACCCATAGCAAAGGCAATATATTTAATATAGTTCTATTATTTGGACTTTTAATTATAAGCGGATATATAGTTGGTTTAATGGTAAAAAAAGTACCGATGATAAGCGGTAGTGGTATACCGCAAGTTGAAGGTATATTAATGAAAAAATTAAAAGGCAATTGGTTAAGTATATTAATTAATAAATTTGTAGGTGGGCTTTTAGCATTAGGAGCAGGGCTATCACTTGGTAGAGAAGGTCCATCAGTACAAATGGGAGCTAGTATAGGCGAAGGATTTGCTAAAATATTTAAAAGAGTGAGTACAGAAGAAAAATATTTAATAACTAGTGGGGCTAGTGCTGGTTTAGCAGCAGCATTTAATGCGCCTATATCTGGAGTTATGTTTGCATTAGAAGAAGTTCACAAGAATTTCTCTCCATTAGTTTTATTGTCGGTAATGTCATCTGCATTAATGTCAGATTTCGTTACTAAAAAATTATTAGGATTAGATAATGCTCTTAATTTTCAAGGTGTTCAAGTTTTAGATTTAAAGTATTATTGGCTTTTAATAATACTAGGAGTTATTGTTGGTATAAGTGGAGTTATATTTAATAGCGGTATTTTAAAAACTCAATCTATGTTTAAAAAATCTAAGTTGAGTACAGAGATAAAAGTAATAATCCCATTTTTAATAACTGGAGTTGTAGGATTAACAGCACCTGCTTTAATAGGTGGAGGACATGGACTTATAATGTCATTAGGTGACAGTTCTATAACATTGAAAATGCTATTATTATTTTTATTAGCTAAGTTTTTCCTTACATTTGTAGGGTTTGGATCTGGAGTTCCAGGGGGAATATTTTTCCCATTATTAGTTTTAGGAGCATTAATAGGTAATATATTTGGAATTATAGCAATTAATGCATTTGATATTCCAAGTATTTATATATTAAATTTCATAATACTTGCTATGGCTGGTAATTTTGCATCTATCGTAAAGGCACCTATAACTGGTATTATATTAATTTGTGAAATGACTGGAAGCTTTGAGCATTTACTTTCTTTATCTATAGTATGTGTAATAGCATATATAACATCTGATTTATTTAAGTCGGAACCAATATATGAAAGTTTACTTGAGAGATGTTTAGAAAGTGGAAATAATAAGTTTGAACCAAATAAGGCTAGAAAAAGTCTTTTAGAGATAGTTGTTCATATAGGGTCTGAAGTAGAACATAAACAAATAAAAGATATAACATGGCCAGAAAACTGTTTAATAGTTTCTATAACAAGAGGCGGAAAAGAAATAATACCAAGCGGAGATACAATTTTATTAGGTGGAGATTATTTAACTATAATAGCAAATGAAGAAGATTCAGCCTGTGCTCTAGATCATGTTACTGATTTAACATCTAGTATAAATATATTATAGAATTTTATATTCAGTAATTACATATATATTAAAAATGTACAAGGTACAAATTTAGTATGTGATAGGTGATTACATGAGAAGAAAAAAAATTATAATAAATGCGTTAATAATGACTTTTTCAACTATTATATTTGGTTTTGTTTCTATGTTTTTTAGAGTATATTTGTCTAAAAAAATAGGGCCAGAAGGAATGGGATTATATCAACTTATAATGTCTGTATATTTTATGGCGATTACATTTTCAAGTGCTGGTATTAGAATAGCTATTACTAGGCTTGTAGCAGAGCAAGTTGGAAGAGGAAACAAAAAAGCTATAAAATCTATAGTGAATAAAGGCTGTATTTATAGTTTGTTTTTTAGTGTATTAACAGCTTTAGTGCTTTTTTATGGGGCGCAACATATTGGAGTTAATTTGTTAAAAGATGAACGTGCTATTATATCATTGAAAATATTGGCAGGTAGCTTACCATTTATAAGTGTATCATCTTGTTTAAGTGGATATTTTTATGGAGCTAGAGAAGTAATAAAATCGGTATCAGCAGAAATAATAGAACAATTAATAATGATGGGTATAGTAATAGTGTCTATAAACTTATTTATAGATAGTAATATAGAAAAAGTATGTGTGCTTATATGTATAGGAATGGCTGCGGGGAATATAATTTCTTGTATATATGCATATGTATTATGCACATTTAATTTAAAAACTTTAAGTAGAACTGTTTCTTGCACTAGCTATAATGATTGCAAAATACTTGATATAACCAAAATTGCATTACCTATAGCTTCAAGTTCATATATACAAAGTGGGCTTAGAACTATAGAAGATATTTTAATACCAAATGCACTTAGGATGTCAGGAACTTCGTTATCAACATCTTTATCAATTTTTGGTATGATAAAGGGGATGGCATTACCTATAATAAATTTTCCGGCAGTATTTTTAAGTTCTTTTGCAACTTTAATAATACCTGAAATTGCTGAAGCACACTCGCTTAATAGAAGTAAAATGGTTAATTTTATAATTTCTAATGTATTTAGAATAACTTTTATAATATCAATATTTGCATCTGGTATATTTATTGTTTTTTCCAATGATATTGGGATGATGGTATACAATAATAAAGAAATAGGGATAATTATTAGAGTTTTAGCACCTATAATTCCAATAATGTATTTAGAACGTATTATGGATGGTATTTTAAATTCTTTAAATAAGCAAGTTACGCTTTTAAAAATAAATTTGGTTGATATGGTAATTAGAATATTGATAATATACTTTATAATACCGACAAGGGGAATTGAAGGATTTATAATAGTTATATTTACTAGCAATATATTAAATTTTATATTAAATATTATTAATGTTTTAAAGGTAACGAAATTAGAGTTTAAGGTGTTTAATTGGGTTATAAAACCTATTATTTGTATAACTATAGCTGCTATGCTAATTAGCTATACAAGTATGAGTATTGTGAGTAAGATAATGATTTCTATGGTTATATACTTTGGGCTTTTAATTGTGACTAGATGTATTAAAATTAAGGATATAAATTGGATAGTAGATAGCTTTAGGCTGGTAAAAGATATTAATATAAATAGTATAAAATTATATAATGACAGATATTTGTAAGGTCTTTAATAAAGAAGATTGGTTTAAGATAGTCGGGGCTCCGGCTAAATTGTTTTTAAACTAATCTTTTTTATTTTAGGGTTATTGGATAGAAAAATTGATTGGAATTTGAGATTTTATAGATAAATGTTGAAAAAATATTCAGAAATTATTGAATATTAAGAGATGTATAGCTATAATTAACCTGTAATAATAATTTATAGTAGTAAAATTTATAAAATGAAATTAAAACCATGAAGGTTTATTTTGCTAGAAGGCAATAGACTTTTATGGTTTTTTTTTGTGAAAAAATATATAACAAGGGGGATAATAAATATGAGGTTAAAGAAATCTATATCAGCAGGACTTGCTATGATGTTAATGGTAACTGCTTTGACAGGGTGTTCAAGTTCTAATGATGGGGAAAAATCAGAGGTAAAAGGAGTTAGTAATAATAGGATAGAAAATAATGAGCTTGTGGCAGCTGTAGCATATGAACCTGATGAAGGATTTGATGCAACTGTAGGGGGACATGGCTCTATGACTAGGGTATTTTTCTCAACTTTATTTAAAAGGGATAAAAAGTTAGGGATGGAAAATGATATAGCAACAGAATATGAGGTGTCAGAAGATAGATTAACTTGGAAAGTTAAATTAAGAGATGATGTTAAATTTAGTGATGGAGAAAAGTTAATATCTGAGGATGTTGTTTATACATATGAAAAAGCTAAAGAAAGTGGAGCTAGCATTGATTTAACTGTATTAGATAGTGTTAAAGTAGTTGATGATTATAGTGTAGAGTTTAAATTAAAAGAGCCACAATCTACATTTATAGAAAAAATGGCATCTATTGGGATAGTTCCAAAGCATGCACATAATGATAAATTTGCAGAAAATCCAATAGGTTCAGGGCCTTATGAGTTTGTTCAATGGGATAAGGGCCAACAAGTTATAGCAAAGGTCAATGAAGATTATTATGGAGATAAGCCAAGTATTGAAAAATTAACTATGGTATTTTTAGAAGATGATGCAGCTTATGCAGCAGTAAAATCAGGTGAAGTAGATATTGCATCTATACCAGGAGCTTTTGCTAAAGAAGAAGTAGATGGAAAGAAAATAATAGAACTAGATAGTATAGAAACTTATGGAATAGAGTTTCCTATGCAAAAATCTGGAGAGAAAAATAAAGATGGTCATCCTATAGGTAATAACGTAACTAGTGATAAAGCTATAAGAGAGGCTTTAAACTATGCAATAAATAGACAAGAGTTAGTAGATGGTGTTTTAGAAGGATTTGGAGATGTTTCTACAACAGGACTTGAAAAGATGCCTTGGCTTAATGAAGAAACGATATTAACTGGAGATGGGGATATAGAAAAAGCTAAGAAAATACTAGAGTCTGGTGGATGGAAAGATACTGATTCTGACGGAATAGTAGAGAAAAATGGTGAGAAGGCTGAATTTAAATTATTATACACAGAAGGTAAATATAGACAAGAATTAGGATTATCAGTTGTTGAAACTGCGAAACAATTAGGTATGAAAATAGAGTTAGAAGCTAGAACTTGGGATACAATAGAGCCAGATATAGACTCTCAACCAGTATTATTTGGATGGGGTTCAGGAGATCCTTCAGAGCTAAATTATTTATATAGTAGTGAAGTTATAGGTGTTGGAGTTCCTTGGAATAATGCAGGACATTATAAAAATGAAAAAGTTGATGAATACATAAATAAAGCATTACAAAGTGCTGATGAAAATGAAGCGATAGATTTCTGGAAAAAAGCTCAATGGGATGGAGAAACAGGATTCTCAACTAAAGGAGATTCTACATATGCTTGGCTTGTAAATGCAGGACATTTATACATAGCTGATGAAAAACTAGATATAGGAACTCCTGTGGTTCAACCTCATGGCGGAAGAATGCTTGATAATGTAACTGAGTGGAACTGGGAAAAGTAGAGACTAAGTTTTAGGAAGGTATGTTTATATGAAAAGTTCAAATGGGCTAGGGATATTCATAGGTAAAAAAATAATTAGGCTGATGACTCTTTTAATTGCTGTTTGTGCTTTGACGTTTATTTTAATGGAGAAATCACCAATAGATCCTATTAAAGCGTATGTAGGAGCAGATTTAAGTGTTACACAAAGTCAAAGAGATGAAATAGCTAAACACTGGGGGCTAGATAAGCCCCCGGTTGAAAGATTTATAGCATGGTTTAGTTCGATTTGTAAGGGAGATTTAGGAACTTCTATGATTTATAGAAGACCTGTTATAGATGTTATAGCTGAAAAATTTATGGCTTCTCTTGCCCTTATGGTGGTTGCTTGGACTATATCAGGTATTTTAGGATTTTTGATGGGGGTTATATCTGGGGTTAATGAAGGGAGTTTTATAGATAAAATTATAAGAGGATATTGTTATGTATTAATATCAACACCTACATTTTGGCTGGGCATTTTGCTTATTATGATTTTTTCTGTGAAGTTAAAATTGTTTCCCATTGGATTGGGAGTTCCAATTGGGGTATTAGCGAGTGAAGTTACTTTTAAGAGTTTATTAAAACATCTTATATTACCTGCATTAACGTTAAGTGTATTAGGTATAGCTAATATTTGTTTACATACAAGAGAAAAAGTTATTGAGATATCAAATAGTGATTATGTATTGTTTGCAAAAGCAAGAGGGGAAAGTAAGAAAAGCATTATATTTAATCATATTTTGAAAAATGTGGCATTACCTGCTATAACGCTACAGTTTCTATCTTTTAGTGAACTTTTTGCAGGTACTATATTTGCAGAACAAGTTTTTTCATATCCAGGACTTGGGCAAGCTACGGTAGATGCGGGAGTTAAAGGTGATTTACCTCTTTTGATGGGGATAGTTATAATAAGTTTACTATTTGTTTTTGTAGGAAATTTAATAGCTGACATTTTATATAGAGTTATAGACCCTAGAATAAAGGAGGGCAATATCCAATGATTCAAGAAAGTCAAAGTATAGAAAATAAAAAAATAAGTAAGATTATCTTTAATATTGGGATAAGAGAAAAAACTATTTTATCTATAATTATTTTTTCTTGCTTTTTAATAGGGATAATTGCCTTTGGGAGTTTTATAAGTGAAGAACAAATTGCTATAAGTTTAAGTGATAAAAATTTAGCACCTAGTTTTGAACATATATTTGGAACTGATTGGGTTGGAAGAGATATGTTTTATAGAACTATAAAGGGACTGAGTTTAAGTATGAAGATAGGTATTATGGCATCTTTAATAAGTGGCGTGATCGCTTTGACTTTAGGACTTATGGGAGCTACAATGGGGAAAACTATAGATTCTTTTATAACTTGGCTTATAGATTTATCTCTTTCAGTCCCACATGCTTTAGTTATAATTCTTATATCAATAGCTATTGGAGGTGGGTTGAAAGGAATTGTAGTAGGGGTAGCACTTACTCATTGGCCATCACTGACGAGAATAATAAGAGCTGAAGTTATGCAAATAAAAAATTCTGATTATGTTAAGATATCTAGGAATTTTGGAAAGTCGAATTTTTACATAGCTATAAAACATATTTTGCCACATATAATTCCACAGTTACTAGTTGGAGTTGTGTTAATATTTCCTCATGCTGTACTTCATGAAGCTTCTATAACTTTTTTAGGGTTTGGGCTTGAACCACATGAACCAGCCATTGGAATAATTTTATCAGAGGCTATGAAGTATTTAAGTAGCGGAAGATGGTGGCTTGCATTTTTCCCAGGGCTTAGTTTGGTAATTGTATCACTTATGGTTGATAATATAGGTAAGCAAGTGAGTAAACTTATAAATCCAAAGTTAGCTAATAAATAGGGGGGAAAACATTATGAGAGAGCCTATATTAAGTGTTAAAAATCTAGAAGTTAGTTTTTCTCAATACACCAAGGGACTTAGAAAAAGAGATTTAAAGGTCATAACAGATTTAGATGTAGATTTGTATGAAGGTGAAATTTTGGCAGTAGTAGGATCTAGTGGTTCGGGAAAAAGTTTACTAGCTCATGCTATACTTGGAATACTTCCAAATAATTCGACAACTAAAGGAACTATAATTTATAAAAACAAAGAGTTAAATAAAAATAGAAAAGAAAAATTGAGAGGCAAAGAAATTGTTTTAATACCTCAATCAGTAAACTATTTAGATCCATTGATGAAGGTTTCAAATCAAGTTAAGTTGTCTTTAAGTGATAAAAAAGAAGCTGATAAAAGACAAAGAAGTATTTTTAAGAAGTATAATTTAGATGAAAAAGTGGATAAGTTATATCCTTTTCAATTATCAGGAGGCATGGCTAGGAAGGTTTTATTATCGACTGCATTAGTTAACGATACTAAAGTTATTATAGCAGATGAGCCAACTCCGGGATTAGATGAAAATTCTTTAAATGAAGCTTTAGGTCATTTTAGAGAAATTGCAGATAGTGGATGTGCAGTGCTTATGATAACTCATGATATTAAAGCGGCACTAAAAGTTGCTGATAAAATAGCTGTATTTTATGCTGGCACTACTTTAGAAGTTGCAAATGTAGAGGATTTTAAAAATAGTGGTCAAAATCTTAGACATCCTTATACTAAAGCTTTGTTTAAGGCATTACCACAAAATGATTTCAAACCAATAAAAGGGTCACAACCATTACCAACTGATCTTCCCAAAGGATGTTTATTTTATGATAGATGCAATTTAAAATCTAAGGATTGTGAAGATATTAGACCAGACATTAAGAATATTAGAAATGGAATGGTGAGGTGTTTACATGCAACTTAAAGCTAAAGATATAAGCTTTAAATATAAAAATAGTAATAGATATATTTTGAAAAATGTAGATTTTGAAATCAATAGAGGAGAGATAGTAGGGTTGATAGCTCCTAGTGGCTTTGGAAAAACTACTTTGGCTAAAATTCTTGCAGGATATGAAAACTCTTATAGTGGAAGTGTTGAAATTGATGGAGTAAGTAAAAATAGCAATTATAATTCGGTACAATTAATTTTTCAACACCCTGAAAAAGCTGTTAATCCAAAGTGGAGAATGAGTCGGATTTTAAATGAGGCTTTTGAGCCACAAAAGGAATTGCTAGATTATATGGGGATAAAAAACGAGTGGTTAAATAGATATCCAAGTGAACTTTCAGGAGGAGAGCTTCAAAGATTTTGTGTCATTAGAGCATTATCTAAGGACACTAAGTTTTTAATAGCAGATGAAATGACAACTATGTTAGATGCTATAACTCAAGCGCAAATTTGGAATGTAGTCTTAGAATATGTAAAAAAACATAATATAGGATTAATTGTTATAAGCCATGAAAAAGCATTAATAGACAAGGTATGTGATAGAGTTGTTAATTTAGAAAAATTTAAAGTTACTAATTAAAATTTAAAGTAGTTATCTTAAAAAAGCACTAAGAAAAGTTTCATTAAAGGAACTTGCTATTTTAAGATAACTATTTTTATTAAACAGAATTTTTAAAATATAATATATTTTTATATTGGTATTGATACTACAAAATTTATTTGATAAGATTGAAGATAGATAGACAAACCAAAAGCATATCAAAGACATTTTAAATACATCATAAATAAAGTTAAACTATAATAGCATGGGGGTCTTTATTATGAGTAAAAAATATGTAGCAGAACCATTTAAAATAAAAATGGTAGAGCCAATCAAGATGACAACAAGAGAAGAAAGAGAAGTAAAGATAGCAAATGCAAACTACAATTTATTTTCATTAAAAGCAGATGATGTGTACATAGACTTATTAACTGATAGTGGAACAGGTGCTATGAGTTCTAAACAGTGGGCAGCTGTAATGTTAGGGGATGAGTCATATTCAGGAGCTAGTAGCTACTTTAAATTAGTAGATGCAGCACAAGATATATTTGGATATAAATATATACAACCAGTTCATCAAGGAAGAGCAGCCGAAAAAGTATTAGTTCCATTATTTGTAGAAGCTGGTAAATATGCAATTTCAAATATGCACTTTGATACAACAAGAGCACATGTTGAACTTACAGGAGCAAAAGCTATTGACTGTGTTGTACCAGAAGCGCTTGATACAGTAAAATATGCACCTTTTAAAGGAAACATGGATATTGAAAGAATGGAAAAACTTATAAATGAGTTTGGAGCAGAAAATGTTGGAGTTATAATAATGACTGTAACTAATAATACTGCTGGGGGGCAACCTGTATCTATGAAAAATATGAGAGATACTTATGCAGTTGCCAAGAAGTATGACATACCTGTTTTAATAGATGCTGCTAGATATGCTGAAAACGCTTACTTTATAAAAACTCGTGAAGTTGGATATGAAGATAAGTCTATAAAAGAAATAGTTAGAGAGATGTTTAGTTATGGAGATATGATGACTATGAGTTCTAAAAAAGATGCCATAGTAAATATGGGTGGACTTATAGGGATTAAAAATGATGAAGAATTATATGATAACATAAAAGCTCGTACAATTTCATTTGAAGGGTTTGTATCGTATGGAGGTTTAGCTGGACGTGATTTAGAAGCTTTATCTGTAGGTCTTTATGAAGGTATAGATTATGATTATTTAAGATATCGCATAGGTCAAATGGAATATATTGCAAATAGATTAGATGAAGCTGATATTGCATATCAGTCTCCGGTAGGAGGTCATGCTGTATTTGTAGATGCTAAGAAATTATTACCGCATATACCTTATTATCAGTTCCCCGCACAAGCTTTAGCTATAGAGTTATATAAAGAGGCTGGTATTAGGACTTGTGATATAGGTTCGTATATGTTAGATAATGACCCTGTAACAGGAGAACAACGTCAATCAGAACTTGAACTTACAAGGTTAGCAGTTCCAAGAAGGGTGTATACTCAAGCTCATTTAGATGTTATAGTAGATGCTTTAATTTCTATAAAGGAAAAAGCTGAGGAAATCAAGGGTTATGAGATAACTTGGCAACCTAAGGTTTTAAGACACTTTACTTCTAAGCTTAAGCCTATGAAATAATAAATGAATTTTTAAAGGGATGTCATCGATAGTGGGGCGCGTAGGGTAAATATATAAGTTTTGCGACCAAAGCTGAAAAGATGCTTTAAATGTCGCTGAAACTTATATATTTACCCTACGCTAGCTATGTGAGGATATCTCTTTTGTGATTTGGGGGAAGGTAAGAAATATAATAGATAGTTGATTTTGAATGTATTTTTAGGTCTACTTTTGAAAATAGCAATTATATGCTAAAATATTTATATAAATTTGTACTTGAGATATGCAAAGTAGATTAAAAAATTATAGTTACTAGTTAAATAGTAAAATTTATATAGAAACAGAGGTAGATGAGTATGGTATGTTTCGATAAGCATAAAGAGTTATTTGAAAGTTTAAAAGTTGATTGTGAGAAGTGTTTTGGGCTATGTTGTGTTGCTCTCTATTTTTCAAAGTCAGAGGGGTTTCCAACTGATAAGGATGCTGGGGTGCCTTGTGTAAATTTAAAGAATGATTTTAGTTGTGCTATTCATAAAGACCTTAGAAATAAAGGTCTTAAGGGTTGTACTGCTTATGATTGTTTCGGGGCAGGACAGAAAGTTGCTCAAGTTACTTATAAGGGGTGTGATTGGAAAGCTGAGCCAAAATATTCAAAGCAAATGTTTGATGTTTTTTTAGTTATGAGACAACTTCATGAGATGTTATGGTATTTAAATCAAGCTATATCATTAAAAGAAAGTATTTCTATTCATGATAAACTTAAATTTATTATAGAAGAGACAGAAAAACTTACTTATTTAGATAGTAAATCACTCATGGATTTAGATATAAGGGCACATCAAGATAAAGTTAATGCTTTGCTCCTTGAAACTAGCGAGGTGGTTAGAAATAAAGTTTGTAATAAAGGAAAATCTCAAAAAATACCTAAAGGATTAGATTGTATTGGAGCGGACCTTAGTAAGTTAAACTTAAAAGGTGCGAATTTAAGGGGAGCATTTCTTATTGCTACTAATCTTAGAAATGTAGATTTAAGTAAAGCAGATTTAATAGGAGCGGATTTAAGAGATGCAGATTTGAGGGGAGCTAATTTGTCAGATTGTATTTTTATTACTCAATCACAAATTAATTCGGCAAAAGGTGACTCGAATACAAAATTACCTAAAACATTAAATAGACCATTTTATTGGGAAAATAATTAATTATTTAAAAATTATATGAAACTAGAGGCACTTGCTTTAATTAGTAGGTGCTTTTGTATTATTATTATATTATTTATTTATTGAATTTTGGGTAAATATTTATATAAGACAAAAAAATAATATATAATGAAGGTAGAAATACATAATTGGAGATGATAAGTTGAAACCTTATATAGATATATTAGACAATCAAAAAAGATATTTAAGTACGGTAGGAAATATAAGCGTAGAAGATCGTAAAAAAGCTTTGACAGATTTAAAATTAATTATAAAAAAGTATGAAAATGATATAATTGATGCACTTTATAAAGACTTAGGAAAATCAGAGTTTGAAAGTTATACAACTGAAGTTGGATTTATATATAGGTCTATAAATCATGCTTTGAAAAATATAAATAAATGGAATAAGGTAAAAAGAGTTAGAAATGATATAGCCCAATTGCCAGGAAAGTCTTATGTTTACAATGCTCCTTATGGAAGTGTGTTGATAATAGGACCTTATAATTACCCATTTCAACTTACGATAGAACCTTTAATAGGTGCTATAGCAGGAGGGAATACTGCGGTTATAAAACCTTCAGAGTATACACCAAATGTAGAAAGTATATTAGTTAGAATAATTAAGGAATGTTTTAATTCTGATTATATAGATATTATAATTGGAGATTATAATGTAAATAGCAATTTATTAGATTTAAACTTTGATTATATATTTTTTACAGGGAGCGTAAATGTAGGAAAGATAGTTATGGAGAAAGCTAGTAAAAACTTAATTCCTACCACTTTAGAACTAGGAGGAAAGTCTCCAGCAATAGTTGATAAAACTGCAAAGCTTGATATTGCTGCTAAACGTATTGTTTGGGGAAAATTTAGTAATGCTGGTCAAACTTGTGTAGCACCGGATTATTTATTAGTACATGAAGATATTTATGAAGAATTCATGAATAAATTGAAAGTTACTATTACAGAATTTTATGGAAACAATATAAAAGATAATAAAGATTTTGGGCGTATAGTTAATTCACGTCATATGCATAGATTAAAAAATATATTAGATAAAGACAAAGAAAAAATAGTATTTGGTGGAAATATTGATATGGATGAGAGATATATTTCACCCACTATATTAGCTAATGTTAATTATAATGATGAAGTTATGAAAGATGAAATATTTGGTCCTTTAATGCCTATTATAAAATATAATGACTTAGATGATATAAAATTTTATATGAATATATATAAAAAGCCATTAGCTTTATATGTATTTTCTGAAAATAAGAGCTTTAGTGATTGCATTTTGAAAAACTTTACTTTTGGTGGTGGATGCGTAAATGATACTATAAGTCATGTAGCATCTACAAATCTTCCTTTTGGTGGAGTAGGAACTTCAGGTATGGGAAGATACCATGGTAAAAGTAGTTTTAAAACTTTTACCTATGAAAAAGCGATTGTTAAAAGAAATAGTAAAATAGATATAAGATTAGTATTTCCTCCATATAAAGATAAGTTAAAGTTAATAAAAAAAGTAATGAAATAAGTTTTATGTAAATAATTTACTGTAATTGTTTTTTAAAATAAGAGAAAACTAAAGTTAATTATAATTTGTGAAATAAATTTTGGTTGGAGGTGCTTATTTTGAAAGATAATTCATTTTTAAGTGGCATGAAAGGTTTATTCAAAGAGATGCTATATATGGAAAGTGAAAATACTAATACAGATAAAGAAAAAATTGTTGAGATAGATAAGTATGGAAATAAGACTACTTACTATAAAGCGGGTGCAGGTCCCGATAAGCCAAATGATATTAATAATATACTTAAGTAATATATAAAAAGAGAGTTTCTAAAATAATTGATGATTATTTAGAAACTCTCTTTTTATATGTGGAAATATATATTATTTAAATAGGTGTAACACAAGCTTATATAAGTTAGTAAAATAAATTAGGGTTTTATATAAAAGGGGGGAGACTTTGTATGAATGGCAACTTATATAATAAAAATAGTATTAATGTTAAAAGCGAAATAAAAACACTTAAAAAGGTATTACTCCATAGACCTGCTGAAGAGGTGGAAAATTTGACGCCAGAAACTTTAGAAACTTTGCTATTTGATGATATACCTTATTTAGAGTTGATGCAAAAAGAGCATGATGAATTTGCAAGAGTGCTAAAAGATAGTGGGGTAGAAGTAGTTTATTTGAATGAACTAATGAAAGAAATTTTAAGTGATTTTAATATAAAAGAAGAATTTATAAATCAGTTTATAAAAGAAGCTAATATTGAAGATGACGATTTAGAGGTTTTAATTTATGAGTATTTAAAAAATATTGAGGATATTGAAATTTTAATAAGAAAAACTATGTCAGGAATAAGATTAAATGAACTTAAGGGTTTAACTCTTAAAAGTATTATAGAATGTAAATCCCCATTTATAACAGATCCAATTCCAAATCTATATTTTACGAGAGATCCTTTTGCAAGCATTTCAAACGGAGTAAGTATTAATAAAATGTATTCAAAAACTAGAAATAGAGAAACTATATATTCGGATTATATATTTAAATATCATAAAGATTTTAAAAATGTAAAAAGATGGTATGATAGAGATTTTAAATTTTCAATAGAAGGTGGAGATATACTAAATTTAAATAAAGAAGTAATCGCTATTGGAATATCCCAAAGAACTACACCAGAGGCTATTGAAACTATAGCTAAAGAATTGTTTTTTTCAGATGCAGATTGTGAGATAAATACTATTTTGGCATTTGATATACCAAAGTGTAGAGCTTTTATGCATTTAGATACAGTATTTACGCAAGTAGATTATGATAAATTTACGGTACATCCAGATATACAAGGGCCACTTACTGTATATGAAATAACCAAAGGGGAAGATAGTCAGTTAAATATACAAAGGATTAATATGGATCTTGGTAAAGTTTTGGAAAAATATTTGAATTTAGAAAAAGCAATTCTTATACCTTGTGGTGGTGGAGATGAAATAATCTCCAAGAGGGAACAATGGAATGATGGATCTAATACTTTATGTATTAGACCTGGAGAAGTTATTGTTTATTCAAGAAATTATGTAACTAATGAGCTTTTAGAAAAGTATGGTGTTAAAATTCATGTAATACCATCATCAGAATTATCAAGAGGACGTGGAGGTCCAAGGTGTATGTCAATGCCATTAATTAGAGAAGATTAGACATAATATTTGGAGGAGATTAACATGACTATTAATTTAAAAGGCAGATCATTTTTAACTTTACTAGATTACACTGAGTATGAAATAAGATATTTACTAGATTTAGCTAAACTTTATAAAACTGCTAAAATTATGGGGAAAACTCATAAAATACTAGAAAATAAAAATATAGCTATATTATTTGAAAAAGATTCAACTAGAACTAGATGTGCGTTTGAAGTTGCAGCAATGGATTTGGGTATGGGGGTTACTTATATAGGACCTAGTGGATCGCAGATGGGTAAAAAAGAGTCTATAAAAGATACGGCTAGAGTACTTGGCAAAATGTATGATGGAATTGAGTATAGAGGATTTTCTCAAAATATAGTAAATCAGCTAAGCGAATTTTCTGGAGTACCTGTTTGGAATGGATTAACAGATGAATATCATCCAACTCAAGTTTTAGCAGATTTATTAACTATAGAAGAAAAATTAGGGAAATTAAAGGGAATAAATTTTGTTTATATGGGAGATGCGAGAAATAATGTAGCAAACTCTTTGATGGTAGGTTGTGCGAAGATGGGGCTTAACTTTACTGCTTGTGCACCAAAGGATTTATTCCCAGCTAAAGATTTAGTAGATAAATGTAGGGAAATTGGAAAAGAAAGTGGATCTATTATAACTTTGACAGATGATATATATATAGGAACTAAAAATGCAAATGTAGTGTATACAGATGTATGGGTTTCTATGGGAGAACCTGAAGAAGTTTGGAATGATAGAATAAACAAGCTTAAAAAATATCAAGTTAATATAGAAGTTATGGAAAATGCAAATGAGGATGCTATATTTATGCATTGTCTTCCAGCTTTTCATGATTTAGAAACTAAGGTTAGTAAAGAGATTTACGAAAAATTTAAAATTAAAGAGATGGAAGTTACAGATGAAGTTTTTGAATCTAAGAATTCTGTAGTATTTGATGAAGCAGCCAATAGGATGCACACTATAAAAGCTATAATGATAGCTACACTAGGAGCATAGACTATGAAAAAATTAGTTATAGCTTTAGGTGGAAATGCACTAGGGGATAGTCCTAGCAAACAAATAGAGTTAGTAAGAAATACATCTAAAATTATAGTAGATTTATTAGAGGAAGGTTATGAAATTATAATTAGCCATGGAAATGGACCACAAGTAGGTATGATAAATTTAGCTATGGATTTTGCAGCGACTAATGGAGCGAACACTCCGAGCTTTCCATTTCCAGAGTGTGGATCTATGAGCCAAGGTTATATAGGTTATCATTTGCAACAATCTATAAAAGAAGAGTTAAATAAAAGAAACATACAAAAAAGTGTTGTAAGTTTGATAACGCAAGTTGTCGTAGATGAAAATGATAAAGCTTTTAAAAATCCTACAAAACCTGTAGGTATGTTTTATAGTCAAGAAGATGCGTATAAAATTTCAAAGGAAAAAGGATATGTATTTATAGAAGATTGCAAAAGAGGTTATAGACGAGTTGTACCATCTCCAAGTCCTTGTGAGATTGTTGAATTAGATATTATAGAAAAACTATCAAAAGATTACATTGTAATTGCTGTAGGTGGTGGGGGAATACCTGTTGTAAAAACTAGGTATGGATACAAGGGTATAGATGCTGTAATAGATAAAGATAAATCTAGTTGTACGTTGGCAAAATCTATAGGTGCAGATATGTTAATTATTTTGACTGCTGTTGAGAATGTTTATATAAATTATAACCAAAAAAATCAAGAAGCTTTAGAAAAATTAACGTTAGAGGAAGCTAGGATGTATATAAAACAAAATCAATTTGCTCCTGGGTCTATGCTTCCAAAAATTGAAGCTTGCATAGATTTTGTTGAAAGTAACAAAGAAGCTAAAGCAATCATAACTTCATTGGAAAAAGCTAAAGATGCACTAAATGGATATACGGGAACCTGTATAGTTAATAAATAAAAAATGCTCCAAAATAGATAGTGAACCCCTACTGTTTTGGAGCATTTACTCATTCTTAACAAAATTAACGTTTTTTTAACTGTAATTAGGTTTTTTTAACAAGATTTCTAACGAGTTTTTAACACTTAACATTCTCTTAACAATATATTAACACTCAGTTAACATATAATGTTGTTTTTTAACATGCACTTAACTAAAATTGACGAAATATTTGGTAAAATTAATTTATCAAATCGAGGTAAAATAAATGTTTATATATCAAGGAGGAAGAAATTAAGTGCAAATAGCAATAAGTTTAATGGGAGGTTTGGGGCTTTTCTTATATGGTATGAACCTTATGGCAGATGGGCTTCAAAAATCGGCAGGAGAAAAATTAAAAAGAATAGTTGGGCTTTTAACTAGTAATGTATTAATGGGGGTTTTAGTTGGAGCTTTAGTTACAGCAATTATACAAAGTAGTAGTGCGACTACAGTTATGGTAGTTGGATTTGTTAACGCAGGAATTATGACATTACCCCAAGCTATAGGGGTTATAATGGGTGCAAATATAGGTACAACTATAACAGCACAGCTAGTATCTCTTGATTTAGTTGGGATAGCACCGGTAGCATTAGGAATAGGTATAGTAATTTATTTATTTTCTAAAAATCAAAAAACTAAGACGATAGCAGAAATATTAATTGGATTTGGTATATTATTTACTGGTATGGACTTTATGAAAGAAGCTGTAAAGCCTTTATCTGAGTTTAAAGGATTCACTGATGCATTAGTAGCTTTTGGTAATCAACCAATATTAGGAATATTATTAGGATTTGGTATAACTGCAATAGTTCAAAGTTCTAGTGCTTCTATGGGTATGTTACTGGCACTTTCATCACAAGGACTAATACCATTATCAGCAGCACTACCTATATTATATGGAGAAAACATAGGTACTTGTGTTACTTCATTAATATCTAGTATAGGGGCTAGTATAAATGCTAGAAGAGCTGCGGTTATGCATTTGGTGTTCAATGTAATTGGAACAATTGTGTTTATGTTAATTTTAACTAAGCCTATAACTATGATTGTTCAAAACCTAGACCCAAATGACGTAAGTAGACAAATAGCAAATGCACATACATTATTTAATGTAATAAATGTTATATTATTACTACCATTTTCTAAGTACATAGTTAAGCTTACTATGAAGCTTATGCCAGAGAAGGCTTCTGAAAAAGATAAAGATAAAACTGTACAATACATAGATGAAAGAATGCTTGAAACTCCATCAATAGCTTTATCAAATACGGTTAAAGAAACTTTAAGAATGGGTGATAAAGCTAAGGAAAGTTTAGCAAATGCAATGGAAGGTTTCTTAGAAAAATCAAAAACTAAGGTAGATGCTTCATTTAAACAAGAAAAATTAATTAATAAGTTACAAAAGGGTATATTAAATTACTTAGTAAAATTATCTAAAACTTCTTTAGCTGATGACTCAAGAGAAAGTGTTGACTTATTATTTAATACTGTAAATGATATAGAAAGAGTTGGAGATCATGCTGAAAATATAGCTGAACTTGCAACTACAGTTATAGAAGGTAATTTAAACGTATCTGGAGATGGACTTAGAGAGTTAAAAGACTTATATGAAAAAGTTATGAAAACTTATAGTACGGCTCTTGATTGTATGGAAAAATCAGATGTTGATTTAGCTTGCAGAGTTATAAAATTAGAAGAGCAAGTTGATATGATGGAAAAAACTTGTAGAGTTAATCACATGAGAAGATTAAATGAAAGTTCGTGTAATGTGGATGCAGGTGTAATTTATCTAGATTTAATAAGTAATTTGGAAAGAGTTGCAGATCATTCAGCAAATATTGCTCAACAGGTAATAAAAGAAGGTAATAAAAATATAATTTAATATAAAAAACAGGGGCTGTTTCAAAATATAGATCGATTATGGTAATTAGATAAAAATTTTGATCAGTCTCTTTATTTTTGGGATTTTTAAAATTAAATTATAAAAAATAAATTAAAGTATTGTATTGTTAAATAAAAAAATGTAAAATATATATACGCAAAATAGTGTATAATATATTTAAAAAGTATAGATTAAATGTGAAAATAATATATGTATAGATGCTTATTTTTAATTATAGCAATTCATAAAGTTGAAATAGTGTATCAGTTTAATACATATCTAAATTATTTAATTAAAAAGAAAATAAGATACTATTAAAATAATAATTTTAAAAATCAAAACTTAAAGGAGACAATAATTATGGCAATGGGAGCACCAACACCACATAATAACGGAAAATTAGGGGATATAGCAGAAACAGTATTATTACCAGGAGATCCATTAAGAGCTAAATTTATAGCAGAAAACTTTTTAGAAGATGTAGTTCAATACAATACTGTAAGAGGAATGAATGGATATACTGGATACTATAAAGGAAAGAAAATATCTGTACAAGGAACAGGTATGGGTTGCCCTTCAATAGGTATATATACATATGAATTAATTCATTTTTATGGAGTTAAAAACCTTATAAGAATAGGTTCTGCAGGAGCTTTACACGAAGATTTAAAAATGCATGATATAGTTATAGGTATGGGGTCTTGTACAGATTCTAATTATGCATCTCAATATAACTTACCAGGAACTTTTGCACCTGTAGCTAGTTTTGAATTACTTAGCAAAGCTGTAGATGTAGCTAAGAGCCAAGGTGTTGAACCTAAGGTAGGTAACATATTATGTAGTGATGTGTTCTATGGAGAAGATGGATTAGATTCTTTAGCTAAATGGACTAAGATGGGTGTATTAGCTGTTGAGATGGAATCTGCGGCGCTTTACATGAATGCTGCAAGAGCTGGTGTTAATGCTCTTTGTATATTAACAATATCAGATTGTCCATTCAAAGGAGAAGCTACAACTGCTATGGAAAGACAAACTGCATTTACAAGAATGATGAATATAGCTTTAGAATTAGCTTAATATAAAAAGTAGGACTGTCTCAAAATATAGTTCGCTGATGGATAAATTACCATTGGCTATATATTGTGGGGCAGTCTTTTTTCTATAAGTATAGAAAAAAACTATAATGTACAAAATAAGTATAGATTTTTTCTATATAGATTTACTAATAAAATTTAATTTGTTAATCTACAATAGAAGGAAAATTGCAAATTTAAACAAAATAAGACAAAAGAAAAGGAGAACACAGTGAAAAAGTCTTTAAAAACAACGGCTTTAATATGTACTTTAATAATGAGTATGGTTGTATTATCAGCATGTAGCAATAAAGAAGTTAAAAAAGATGAAAAGGCTCAAGTTAAAACAAATACTATTTCAACTAAAGAACTTCAGTCAAATATCGAAGATAAAAACTGGGTAGTTGTAGATACTCGAGTTAATGATTCATACAATGGATGGATATTAAATAATGAAAAAAGAGGTGGGCATATACCTGGGGCTACTGATTTTGCATATAATTGGTTAGATGTAGATGCAAAGGATAAAGACAAGGTATTAGATGAAGCTTTAAAAAATAAAGGAATAGATAAAGATAAAAATATTGTTTTATATGATTCAAATGATAAAGATGCTAAAGAAGTATATAAATACTTAAGTGATAAAGGATATAAAAATTTATATACTTATAATATAAATGAGTGGGCTAAAGATGATAGTTTACCACTTGAAAAATATGAAAATTATAAGATGATAGTACCTGCAAAAGCTGTTAAAGATATTATAGATGGTAAGAAACCAGAAACTTTTGAAAATGCAAATGATATAAAAATAGTTGAAGCTAGTTGGGGAGATGGAAAAGAAAGCTATGATAAAGGCCATGTTCCAGGAAGTGTTCATATAAATACCGATACTGTTGAACCACCACCAAACTGGATGTTAGCAAGTGATAAAGACTTAGCTAAATTTGCTAAGGATTATGGATTTACAAAAGATGATACTATAATAGTTACTGGAAAAGAGCCTATGGCAGCATATCGTGTAGCTACGATACTTAGATATATGGGAGTTAATGATGTTAGAGTATTAAATGGTGGAGATGATGCTTGGGTAACTGCTGGATATAAATTAGAAACTAAGAAAAATGAAAAAACTCCAGGAAAAGACTTTGGAGCAAAAATACCAGCAAATCCAGATTTAATAGATACAATACCAGAATTAAAAGAAAAATTAAAATCTGATAACTTTACATTAGTAGATAACCGTATGTGGGATGAGTATATAGGCAAAATATCAGGATATAGTTACTGGGATAAAACAGGACGTATACCAGGTGCTGTTTATGGACATGCAGGAACAGAAGGTTCTACTTCTTTAAACTACTATAGAAATATAGATAAAACTATGAGAAATGAAGATGAAATAAAAGGTATGTGGAAAAAAGATGGAATAGATACTAATAATCATTTAGACTTTATGTGTGGTAGTGGATGGAGAGCTGCTGAGGTTTTAACATATGCAAATGTAATGGGATTTGAAAATACAGGATTATATAGTGATGGATGGATAGGATGGAGTAGAGATGCTAGTAATCCTACAGAAACGGGGACTCCAAAGTAAAAATGAAAAATAATATAAAAAAGATAATATACATGTTAATAGCTATAATTCAAATATGCATTATAGGTGGAAGTTTTATACTTCAATACTTAACAAATACTAAAGCTGGAGTAATGCATCATGTTTACTTTAAGCGATATCAATTTGAAAGTGGAATATTTTCAAGTGGTAATTTACAACTTATAAGCAATATAATTTTTATTATATCTTTAATATTTATATTGTTAGAAATATACACTATTGTAAAAAAGAAAAATTTAAACTTTATAAAAGTTCAAAATGCAATAGGGTTAATATTAAGTTTGACTTTATACTTTGTGATAAAAAGTAAATACTTTATAGATATGATAGCATATCCATATTTTATAATCGCTTTTAGCATAGTTTTAATTATACAAATTTGTGTAGTTATATTAGGTTATATAGTTAATTTAGAGAAAGATTAAATATATTTTATTAAACATAAGTATTTTATTTTACAGATAATGTAGAACAAAATACTTATGTTTTTTTGTATTGTAGAATTATGGATATAATTGTGCTAATATTATACTGATAAATATAAAATTTAGGTTTTTTTAATTAAAAGGGAATGATGTGTAAATCATCAACAGCCCCCGCTACTGTAATTATGGACAATTCTTTGTAAAGACCACTAAAGTTTTGCTTTGGGAAGGGAAAGATGCGGTTGAAGTATGAGTCAGGAGACCTGCCTAGATTAATAGTAACTTTCGGAGGGAGAGAATAGATGAAGATATCAAAAAAGATTAGATTAAGTTTACTTAGCTTGGTTATTGGACTAAGTATAGTAGGATGTAGTAAAACAGAAACGAAGAAAGAAGAATCGAAGAATACCAAACTAGAAAGTGTTACGGAGAAAAAAGATAATTATTATCCAGTAACTATAAGTACACATAATAGCAAAAAAGAAGAAATTCAAGTTACTATCAAAGAAAAGCCTAAAAAGGTTTTAGCTGTTTATCAAGATTCAATAGAAACTATGTTAGCACTAGGTTTAGAAGATAATATAGTAGCAGCTGCTGGTCTTGACCATAAGGTTAAGGATGAGTACAAAGAGGCTTTTGGTAAGGTTAAATATTTAGATGAATTTACACCTTCTAAAGAAACTGTTACAATGTTACAACCAGATTTAATATTAGGTTGGTATTCGTTGTTTTCAGATAAAAACATAGGAGATGTGAACTATTGGCAAGACAAAGACGTAAACACATATATGGCGTTGAATAGTGGTGCTGTTGAGCCAAAAACTATTAAAAATGAATGTGATGATATATTAAATATAGGTAAAATATTTAATGTAGAAGATAAAGCTAAAAAAATAGTTGATAATATAAATAATAGAGTTGACGAAGTTGTTAAATCTGAAAAAGATAAAAAACAACAAACCACTTTAATAATAGAGTTTTATGATGATAAAATTAGTGGATATGGAAAAATAACTTTAGGTGGAGACATGGTTACTAAGTTAGGTGCAAAACTTCTTAATGAAGACGGTAATGCTTTAAGTAAAGAAGATTTAATAAGCTTAAATCCAGATAGTATATTTGTAGTATATATGAATAGAGAAGATGATAATAAAGCTAGTGAAACGAAAGATTTAGTTATGAAAGATAAAGCTCTACAAAGTTTAAATGCTATTAAAAATGATAGAGTATATCCTATAGAACTAGGACAAATGTATTGCAGTGGGGTAAGAACTATAGATGGAATTGAAACTTTTGCAAATGGACTTTATCCAAGTAAATAATAGAAAGAAGGACATTTACATATGCAATCAATAAGAAACTTAGAAAATTATGAAAATAAAGAAATGAAAGGCTTTGTTAAAACAAAGCCTTTCTATATTGGAGTTATAATATTTTTATTAATAATTTTAATTTTATCAGTTTTAATTGGGGTAACAATAGGTTCAAGTGATATATCTATTAAACAAGTTTATGAAATTATAATTTTTAGATTATTTAATATAGGGGATGAACGTATTTTATCAAGTGGGGCGATTCACGATATCGTGTGGCTTATAAGACTGCCGAGAATAGTTTTGGCTCTATGTGTAGGAATCGGATTATCTATATCTGGTGTGGTTATGCAAGCTATTGTTAAAAATCCACTTGCAGACCCGTACATTCTAGGTGTTTCATCAGGTGCATCATTAGGTGCAACTATTGCTATAATGTTAGGGTTAACCACTATGATAGGTGCTAATTCTATAGGCGTATTTGCTTTTTTAGGTGCATTTTTAGTATCCATGTTGGTTTTAATAATTTCAAACACTGGAGGACGAGCTAATTCTACAAAGTTGTTACTAGCAGGAATGGCGCTTAGTTCTGTTTGTAGTGCATTTTCAAGTTTTATAGTATATATAAAAAATGATGCTGAAGGAATGAAAAATATTACTTTCTGGCTTATGGGAAGTTTAGGTGGGGCTAAGTGGGAAGAAATAGTTTTTATACTTCCGATTATTATAATGGGGCTAGTATTTTTTATGAGCCAATATAGAATTTTAAATTTAATGCTACTTGGAGATGAAGTTTCTATAACTTTAGGAACAGATTTAAATAGACATAGGCATATATACCTTATAGTAACCTCTATTATGATAGGATTGGTAGTTTATTCTTCTGGTATGATAGGTTTTGTAGGACTTATTATACCTCATATAGTTAGGATATTTTTTGGAACAGACCATAAAAAAATTATTCCGATATCTGCATTATTAGGAGCTATATTTTTAATATGGGCAGATGTATTGTCTAGAATTTTAATTAAAAATGCAGAACTTCCAATTGGTATTTTAATATCTATGATAGGCGCACCTTGCTTTGTTTATTTAATGATAAAGAAAAGTTATGGATTTGGGGGTGCTAACTAATGAAATTAGAAGCTAAGGATATTGAAGTTATATTAAATAAAAATAATATATTAAATGGAATTGATATAAAAGTAGGAAATAAAGAGTTTATAGGAGTTATAGGACCTAATGGAAGTGGAAAATCTACTTTATTAAAGTGTTTATATAGGAATTTAAGGCCAAATAATGGAATTATATTTATAGATAATAAAGATATTGATCAAATATCTATGAAAGAAAGTGCAAAAAAAATTGGAGTAGTAGCTCAACATAATAATCATAGTTTTGACTTTAGTGTATTAGACATGGTACTTATGGGAAGAAGCCCATATAAGAAGCTGATGGATAGAGATACTAAAGAAGATTATGATATTGTCTACGAAGCTATTGATAAAGTTAATATAAGACATTTAGTAGATAGAAGTTTTAATAGTTTATCAGGAGGAGAACAACAAAGGGTTATACTTGCTAGGGCTTTGGCTCAGAAAACTCAGTGCTTGATTTTAGATGAGCCGACTAACCACTTAGACATTAAGTATCAATTACAATTGATGGAGATAGTTAAAAAATTAGAAATAGAGGTTATTGCGGCTATTCATGATTTAAATATTGCAGCTATGTATTGTGATAAAATATATGTATTAAAAGATGGTAAAATAATAGCTTATGGAACTCCAGAAGAAGTTTTAACTAAAAGTTTGATAAAAGAGGTTTATGGTGTTGACGCTAAAGTTATAAAAGATAAAGAAGATGATTCTATAAATATTGTTTATAAATGTGGTTGTGTTAAGTAAAAAAAGATAGGTCTAAATTGCGAATTTGTTTAGACCTATCTTTTTTTGTGAAGATTTTTATGTTTTTAGAATATGTATTAATTATTTTTTATTTATAGGAAAAATGAGTAAATCCTATTTTTAGTTTGGGAAAGCGAATTTTTATTTATTTTGAAAAGTTTAGTTGTGATATACTCTACTAAATTTAAATATTAAATAAAAGTGTTGGTAAAACTTAAAACTTGAGTTAGTTATACTAAACTTTGAAAAAATTAATGTAAACAAAAGGTTAGTTATACTAAACTTATTTAAAATTAATATAAACAAAAATGAAAAGTTAGATATAAAACTATTGCAAATACTTGATGATGAAAAATAAAAATAAAATAATAAAAATAAAAAAAGTGCTTGCAAAAAAATGAAAAATTAATATAATAAATATTGTAAGTTTAATAAAAGTAAATTTTATAAATAGAAATAATAATCTTAAAAATTAAAATTAATTTACATAAATGATAGAGAGGAGGATTATATTGGAAGCTATAGGCGAAAAGTTAAAGATCGAGTCTGTAGATGGTTGTAAGTTAAGTCACAAACAAACTCCATTATTAAGTTCACTAAAGGATTATTCTAAAAAAGATATAGCTTGTTTTGATGTACCAGGTCATGTTAAAAATCAAGGTGTAACTATATTAAATGAGTATTACGGTGAAGAAATTATGAAGATGGATATTAATTCGTCGCCATTAATGGATAATGTATCTAATCCTAGTACAATTATAAAATCATCACAAAAATTATTAGCAGATGCATATAAAGCAGATGACGCTTTTTTTATAACAAATGGGACTACAGGTGCTATACACGCTATGATTTTAAGTGTTATAAAGCCTAATGATAAATTACTGCTTCCTAGAAACATACATAAGTCAGTTATAAATGCATTAATACTTAGCTCAGGAGAGCCTGTATTTATACAACCTGAATTTGATAATGAACTAGGAATAAGTTTAAATGTAAAATTAGAAGATATAAAAAATGCACTTAAGAGTCAAAAAGATATAAAAGCTGTATTTTTACTTAATCCGACTTATTATGGAGCATGTAGTGACTTAGAAGCTATAATAAAGTTTTGTCATGAGGAAAATGTTTTAGTTTTATTAGATGAAGCTCATGGAGCACATTTTCCATTTCATAAAGATTTACCTCCATCAGGGATGGAACTAGGAGCTGATATGGTGGCTACGAGTATACATAAAACTGGAGGAGCGCTAACTCAAGCATCGGCACTGCTTTTAAACAATGATAAAATAGAATCGAGTAAAGTTCTTCAAAGTATAAATATGTTGCAATCAACATCTGCATCTTATTTGCTTATGAGTAGTATTGATGGAGCTAGATCAAATTTAGTTTTAAATGGAGAGATACAATTATCTAAAGCTCTTAATTTATCTAGATATGCAAAAGCTAGAATAAATAAGATTAAAGGAATTAAGGTTGTAACTACTGAAAATCTAAAAAATGAAGGTGTTAAATTTATAGATGAAACTAAGTTATGTATAAATGTTAGAGGACTTAATTTAAGCGGACATGAGGTATACGATTTACTTTATCAAAAGTTTTCAGTTCAAGTTGAACTTGGAGATTTATATAATGTATTAGCACTTATATCTATTGGAACTACAAAAGAAGATGTGGATAAATTAATAGATGCTCTAGAGATGATATCAAAAGTTTATAAACGAAATGAGCATATAAAGGTTATAGCTACAAAGCAAATAAACCCAATATCAAAGCTTAATCCAAGAGATGCTTTTTATAAAGAAAAAGAGCTAATCTTAATTGATGAATGTGTTGGAAGAATTTCAGGTGAATCAATAATGGCATATCCACCAGGGATACCAGTTATTACACCTGGAGAAGTAATTACAAAAGAAATTATAGATTATATAAAATTGCTTAAAGATAACAATGCATATTTAAGTGATATGAAAGATAAAAGTTTAAAAAATATATTAGTTATTAAAAATTAAATTCAATTCAAAAATTAAAGAAGGAGAGTGGCTATTATGAAATTTGAAACTTTAGGAAGACATATATTAGTAGAGTACTATAACTGTGATGAGGATATTCTTAGAGATCCAAAGCTTATAGAACAATATATGAACGATGCTGCTTTAAATGCAAAGGCTACAATAGTTGATTCGGTATTTCACCACTTTAATCCATGGGGAGTTTCTGGAGCTGTTATAATAGCTGAATCTCATTTAACTATACATACATGGCCAGAGTATGGATACGCATCAGCAGACTTTTTCACTTGTGGAGATATAGATCCTTGGAAAAGCTTTGAACTTTTAGAAGAATTATTAAAAGCTGAAAGAAGTGAATCTACAGAGATACCAAGAGGTTTAACTTCTAAGATACAAAAATTTGCAAAAAAAGATTTAGGTAACATTACTCACAAGCAACAGGATGAACAAGAAGCTATATAAATAAAAATCACCTAAATAAATAAAAAATAAAAAATTAAATTCAATCTTAATTATAACATATAAATAAAAAGTGGTCAAAAAGGCCAATAACATACACATAGAAAAATATAAATATAAAAAATTAAATTCAAAATTTCGGAGGAACAAGTTATGGAACTTTGGTACACAGAAGAATGGACTGACAATGTGCGTTTTTCTATAAAAGTAGATAAACATTTATTCAGTAAACAATCGGATTTTCAAAGAGTAGATGTATTTGATAGTAAAGAATTTGGAAAGTTTTTAACGCTAGATGGACTTATGATGGTAAGTTACAAAGATGAGTTTATATATCATGATATGATAGTTCATGTTCCTATGGCGACTAATATGAATATTAAAAACGTATTAGTTATAGGCGGTGGAGATGGAGGTACTGTAAGAGAGCTTACTCGTTATCCTCAAATAGAAAAAATAGATATGGTTGAAATAGATAAAATGGTTGTAGATGTATCAAGAGAGTACATTGATATATGTGCATGTAAGTTAGATGACAAGAGAGTTAACTTATACTTTGAAGATGGAGTTGCTTTTGTTAAAAATTCAAAAGATAAAAGCTATGATTTAATAATAGTAGATTCAACTGATCCAATAGGTCCTGGAGAAGGATTATTCTCTGTTGATTTTTACAATGATTGCTACAGAGTTTTAAGTGATGATGGTATACTTGTTAATCAAAATGAAAGTCCATATTTTGATTTTAATGCTAAGGAAATGAAAAGAGCTAATGAAAAGATAACTAATTTATTCCCTATAGCTAAGGTTTATCAAGCTCATATTCCTACTTATCCATCAGGACATTGGTTATTTGGATTTGCATCTAAAAAGTATGATCCAGTAAACGATCAAAATAAAGAAGCTTGGGAAAAGTTAAATTTAAAGACAAAATACTATAACAGCAATATACATACTGGGGCGTTTATGTTACCTCAATATGTTTTGGATATGTTAAATGAAAAATAAGTTTTATAATACGCCTACATTTATGGGTATGGAAGATGATTATGAAGAAAGTAAGCTTATAGTATTTGGAGTAGGATTTGATGGAACTACTTCAAATAGACCAGGAACTAGATTTGCAGCATCTTCAATGAGACCTGAGTTTTATGGACTTGAAACTTATAGCCCAAAGCTTGATTTAGATATGGATGATTATAAGATTTGTGATATTGGAGATTTAGAGCTTAGTATAGGAAATACAGAGGCTGTTTTAGATGAGATATATGAAGGGACAAAGCAAATTGTAAATGATAATAAAGTACCATTTATGATAGGTGGAGAACATTTAGTAACTTTGCCAGCTTTCAAAGCAGTTTATGAAAGATATGATGATGTATGTGTTCTTCACTTTGATGCACATACAGATTTAAGGGAAGAGTATAATAATAATAAAAATTCACATGCAACAGTTATAAAGCGTGTTTGGGATATTACTGGAGATAATAGAATTTTTCAATTTGGTATAAGGTCTGGAACTAAAGAAGAGTTTGAATTTGCTTTAAAGAATAAACATACCTATATGGAAACTCATACTATAGATACTTTTTGTGATGTAGTTAAGAGCTTAGGAAATAAAAATGTTTATTTAACTATTGATTTAGATGTATTAGACCCATCAATATTTCCAGGTACTGGAACACCAGAACCGGGTGGAGTTACTTATAAAGAGTTTGAAAATATATTTAATATTCTTAAAAACTCTAATATAAATTTAGTGGGAGCAGACATTGTAGAACTTAGTCCAGATTATGACAATACTAATGTTTCAACTGTGGTTGCATGTAAAATATTAAGAGAATTAACACTTGTGATAAGCGATAAAATAAATTAATAAACTTAGGAGGTACGTTAAATGGCAAAACATTTATTTACATCAGAATCAGTTACGGAAGGGCATCCAGATAAAATATGTGATCAAATATCAGATGCTATATTAGATGCACTTTTAGAAAAGGATCCATTAGCAAGAGTTGCTTGTGAAACTACAGTTACTACAGGATTAGTTTTAGTTGCGGGAGAAATAAGTACTAATACTTACGTAGATATACCTAAGTTAGTTAGAGAAACTGTTAAGGGCATAGGATATACTAGAGCTAAGTTTGGATTTGACGGAGATACTTGTGCAGTTATAACTTCTATTGATGAGCAATCAAGAGATATTGCTATGGGCGTTGATGAAGCTTTAGAAAATAGAAGTGGTGAATTAAGTGAAGATGAAATAGAAAAAATTGGAGCTGGAGATCAAGGTATAATGTTTGGTTTTGCATGTAATGAAACTGAAGAGTTAATGCCTCTTCCTATATCACTTGCTCATAAGTTAGCTAGAAGATTAACAGAAGTTAGAAAAAGTGGTGAGTTAGAATATTTAAGACCGGATGGAAAAACGCAGGTTACTGTTGAGTATGATGGTAATAAAGCTGTTAGAGTTCATACTGTGCTAATATCTACTCAACATGGTGAAGACGTTGACAATGATACTATAAGAAGAGATTTAATTGAGAAGGTTATAAAGGTTGTTATACCAGAAGTTTTATTAGATGAAGAAACTAAGATATATATAAATCCGACTGGACGATTTGTTATAGGTGGACCTCAAGGTGATACAGGTCTTACAGGTAGAAAGATAATAATAGATACTTATGGTGGATATTCTAGACATGGTGGAGGAGCTTTCTCTGGAAAAGATCCTACTAAGGTTGATAGATCTGCTGCATATGCTGCAAGATATGTTGCTAAAAATATTGTTGCTGCAGGACTTGCTGATAAGTGTGAGATAGAGTTAGCTTATGCTATTGGTGTTGCTAGACCTTTATCTGTATTTGTTGATACTTTTGGCACTGGTAAAGTTAGTGATGAAGTTTTAGTTGAGTTAATTAATAACAACTTCGACTTAAGACCGGGAGCTATTATTAGGGATTTAGAACTTAGAAAACCAATGTATAAAGCTATTGCAGCTTATGGACATTTTGGTAGAGTTGATCTTGATTTGCCTTGGGAAAGAACTGATAAAGCTGAAATACTAAAACAACAAACTGTATAGTAGTGTTTTATGTGATATAAAGATAAAAGAGTATATTACATTTTAAAACATTTTCTCAGAGTGTATTCATAAATATGTCTACACTCTTTTGTTTTGCAAATTATTATAGTATAAGATATAGGGGTTACAGAAAAGTAACTAATTGAGAATAAAATTCAGAGCGGATATATTTAAAAATATATATATTAAGTTTATATGCAATTAGGAATAAATATAAAAAACTAA
>NZ_JBOFKN010000156.1:0-55006 GCF_051657365.1 Paraclostridium sp. | reverse complement strand
CTGAGTTAATAAATACAAGTAGGTTTATAATCTTTATTTTAGTAATGTTAATATTTATAATATCTATGTATATATCTTTAAAAATTATAAATAAAAAATATAATAAAATAAATTATATTAAATTTTTTAAGATATCAATAATTATAATTGTAATTACTATAATATTTAACTTATTAAGTAATATAATTTTTAGCGACTTAAAACACGAGTATGATTATTTGGAAAATAATGATACTGAAGTTGGTTTTGAATTAGATAGTAGATATGAAGATGAAAAGGGAATTAATTTGAAATTTGAAATCAATAATCCAACTAAGTACACTTTTAAATTAGAAGATGCATACTTAAACTTTGATATGTATGAAAATGGAAATAAAGAAATAATTTCAAATTCATCAATCAAGATAGAGACTCAATATCCATTTGAAGAAAGTGACTCTAATTGGAATATATATCATAAAGGTATAAAGCCTAAATGTAATGGATATTTAGTATTTACAGTACCAAAGGGATTAAAGTTAGACAGTAATAATTTTGCACTAGATTCAATAGGATATGATATAAAGGGACAATTTGTAGTAGATATACCATTTATAGATGGTGGCTATATTACAATAAGACCTGAATTTAACATGGGCGGATCTAAAAATGAAGTATATTTACCGGAATTAGACATAGAAAAGAAATAAAATATAAAAATACTATTTAAAATGCAATAGATTATGATACTTTGTATTTTAGATAGTATTTTATATTTTTTAGAAAAAATTATAGTATAATATATTAATAAATATTTAATGTATAAGGAGATGAATTTTTGTTTAAAAATATAACTAATAAAAAAATATATCAAGAAGTAATAAATCAGATACAAGATATGATTTTGACAGGAAAACTTAAAAAGGGAGATAAACTTATATCTGAGCGTGAATTATCTGAAAATATGGGAGTGAGTAGGACATCTATAAGAGAGGCACTTAGAGTATTAGAAACAATGGGAATAATAGAAAGTAAGCAAGGTGAAGGAAACTTTATTTGTAATAATATAGAGGCCTCACTTATACAACCTTTATCCATGATGTTTACATTAAACAATGGAAGTTACGAGGATATTTTAGAACTAAGAAGTATGATAGAGTTAGAAGCTGTAAAATTAGCGGCTATAAGAGGTACGGAAGACGAGATTGAAGAATTGAAAATGATTTCACAATATCTTATGAAAAAGGATGGAAAATTTGATAAAAGTGAATTAGACAAGGACTTACATCATAAAATTGCATGTATGAGCAAAAATTTTTTAATAAAAAGCTTATATGCAATATCTTCAAATTTATTAGAAAATTTTATTGAAAATTCAAGAGAGCAAATAGTGAATTATTATCATGAAGAAGAAATATTAAATGTTCAGCATAAGCAAATATGCGATGCGATAGTATCTAGAGAACCTGAAAAAGCTTATATGTACATGAAAGAGCATTTAGACTTAATTAAAAATACTATTGATAAAATATAGGTTTCAAGATTATTTGAAACTTATTTTTTTTTATTAAAAATGTCGTAAAATGATATTTAAAATTAAAAATAAAATTAAAATATTTAAATTGTTAATACATAAACAATACTTGCTATAAATAGAAAAATTTATTATTATAAAAGTACAAATTGGTATGACCATAGTACCAATGGGAAATTATATTTATATGAAATTTTTAAATTGTTATATTAGATTATGAAAAATTGAATTTATGGCAATTGGGAAAACGATTTACAAAAACACATTTCAAATAGGAGGGACACGAATGGAAATAACGGTACCTTATTCAAAAAGTGGTATGAAGATAAATATACCCAATGAAAACCTTATAAAAATTTTGCAGTCTAAAGCACATGATTTTAAACCACAATTTAGTGAAAGTGAAATAGTTGAAAGTGCTCTTGACAATGCAATTGGAAGTCAGAAATTAGAAGATTTGGTGAAAAATAAAAATAGTATGGTAATAATAACTAGTGATCATACAAGACCAGTACCAAGCAAAATAACATTACCTATAATGTTGAGAAAAATAAGAAATTCAAATCCTGACATAGATATAAAAATAATAATATCAACTGGATGCCATAGACCTAGTACAAGAGATGAGCTTGTGTATAAAATGGGAGAAGAAATAGTAGATAATGAAAAAATAATAATGCACTTTGCAACAGATGAAGAATCTATGGTTAGAGTAGGAACACTTCCTTCAGGAGGAGATTTAATAGTTAATAAAGAGATAATAGAAACTGATTTGCTAATAGCTGAAGGATTTATAGAACCACACTTTTTTGCAGGATTTTCAGGAGGAAGAAAAAGTGTATTACCAGGAGTTGCATCGGCTAAAACTATAATGTACAATCACTGTTCTGAATTTATAGACAGTCCTTACGCTAGAACTGGTAATCTTGAAAAAAACCCAATTCACAGGGACATGTTATATGCAGCTAAAAATGTTAATTTAGCTTTTATATTAAATGTAGTTATAGATAAGGATAAAAAAGTTATAGGTGCATTTGCAGGAGATGTAGCTAAAGCTCATAAAACTGGATGCGACTTTGTAACTCAATTATCTAAGGTGAATTCAGTAGATGCTGATATTTTAGTTAGTACAAATGGAGGGTATCCACTAGACCAAAATATATATCAAACTGTTAAAGGTATGACGGCGGCAGAGGCAACATGTAATGAAGGTGGAGTTATAATCATGATATCTGCTTGTAATGATGGACATGGTGGACAGTCTTTTTATGATAGTGTGGCAAATGCATCTTCACCCACTGAAATACTTGAGAAGGTAAGAAAAATTCCAAAAGAAAAAACAATGCCAGATCAATGGGAGTTTCAAATATTAGCAAGAATATTAGAAAAATTTACTGTAATAATAGTTACAGATTTATGTGATTCTAAGATGATTGAAAATATGCACATGAGACATGCCGATAGCTTTGATAAAGCTCTAAAAATGGCTTTTGACATAAAAGGTAAATCTGCAAAAGTAGCAGTTATACCAGATGGAGTATCAGTTATAGTAAAGTAAAGGGGGTAATTATATGGAAATATTAGTATGTATAAAACAAGTTCCAGGAACATCAGAAGTAGAGGTAGATGAAAAAACAGGTGTACTAAAAAGAGATGGAGTAGATTCTAAAATGAATCCATACGATTTGTATGCTTTAGAAACCGCTTTAAAAATCAAAAAAGAAAACGATGCCAAAGTCAAAGTTTTAAGTATGGGGCCGCCTCAAGCAAAGCAAGTAATACATGAAGCTTTTATGATGGGAGCTGATGAAGGGGCTTTAGTAAGTGATAGAAAATTTGCTGGAGCCGATGTACTTGCAACTTCATATACAATATCACAAGGAATTAAGAAACTTGGGAATACAGATTTAATAATTTGTGGTAAGCAAACTACAGATGGTGATACTGCACAAGTTGGACCAGAAATAGCAGAATTTTTAAATATACCGCATGTTACAAATGTAACTAAATTAATAGAAACCAAAGAAAATAGTATAGTAGTGGAAGTAGATATGCCTAATACACGAGAAATTTGTGAAATTAAATTTCCTTGCTTAATAACTGTTGAAAATAACATTTTCCAACCAAGATTGCCATCTTTTAGATTGAAGATGGAAACGCAAGATAAGGAGATACCTATGATTAGTCTTAAAGATTTTGATGATAAAGATGAAAAACATTATGGACTTAATGGTTCGCCAACTCAAGTTTTAAAAATATTCCCACCAAAATCAGATATAGAAAAAGAAGTATGGATAGGGGATGAAACTGAAATTTCATCTAAATTATTTAATAAAATAAAAGAATTAAAGTTATTATAGGGGGGATTGAAAGTGGCTAAAATAGTTATAAATCAAGATAATGTTAAAGATATTCAAACAGTATTAGACATATGTCCTTTTGGGGCTATAGAAATAAATAATGGTAAATTAGAAATAGGTGCTGGATGTAAAATGTGTAAGTTATGTGTAAAAACAGGACCTAAAGGCGTATTTGAATTTGTAGAAGATGAAGTTGTTGAAATTGATAAAGATAAATGGAATGGTATAGCAGTATATGTTGACCATCATAAAGGTGATATACATCCAGTAACATTTGAATTAATAGGTAAAGCTAAAGAAATGGCTAATAAAATTAATCAACCAGTTTATTGTGTATTTGTTGGAGAAAATATAAAAAACAAAGCGGATATATTACTTTCCTATGGAGTTGATGAAGTATTTATTTATGATGATAAAGTTTTAGAAAACTTTAGAATAGAGCCGTATACAGCATGTGTAGGAGATTTTATAAATAAAGTTAAACCGACGATATTGCTATTTGGAGGGACAACATTAGGTAGAAGCTTAGCTCCACGACTTGCAGCTAGATTTAAAACAGGTCTTACAGCTGATTGCACAATACTTGACGTTCAAGAAAATACTGACTTAGATCAAATAAGACCTGCTTTTGGTGGAAATATAATGGCACATATACATACGCCAAATCACAGACCACAATTTGCAACTGTTAGATATAAAATTTTTACAGCACCAGAAAAAGTTGAAAATCCAACTGGAAAAGTTACTGTATGCCATATAGCTAAGGATAAATTAGATTCTAGAATAGATGTTTTACAAGTTAATAACAAAAGCAAAGAAGTAGGAATAGAAGATGCAGAAGTTATAATAGTTGGAAGTAGAGCAATAAAGAAAAAAGAAGATATGGATATGCTGTATAAATTAGCTGACTTACTAGGGGGACAGGTAGCGGGAACAAGACCTTTAGTAGAGTCTGGATGGATAGATGCAAAAAAACAAATTGGGTTAAGCGGTAGAACTGTTAAGCCTAAACTTATCATAACTTGTGGAGTATCAGGTGCTATACAATTTGTAGCAGGGATGAATGGCTCAGATTGTATAATATCTATTAATAAGGATGATAAAGCACCTATTTTCGATACAGCTCATTATGCCATAGTTGGAGATATATATGATATAATACCTAAACTTATTAAAGATATAGAACTAGAAAAGTTAGATACTGAAACATTAATGTCAGAAGTAGCAGTTACAATAGAATAAGGATTGGGGGAAATTGGAATGTATAAAAAAATAGATAAAAAAGATATTGAATTTTTATTAAATTTATGTGGTTATGAAAATGTTATAGTTGGAGAAGACATAAATGAAGATTATTCACATGATGAACTAGGTGGAGTTGAAAAATATCCAGAAGTATTAGTTAATGTTCATAATGCTGATGAAGTTTCTAAAATAATGAAGTATGCTTATGAAAATAAAATACCTGTTACACCTAGAGGGCAAGGTACAGGATTAGTTGGAGCAGCAGTTGCAATTTATGGTGGTATAATGATTAATTTAAGTCAAATGAATTCTATATTAGAGTTAGATGAAGAAAATTTAACGTTAACAGTAGAACCAGGTGTATTACTTATGACTATAGGTCAGTATGTGACAGAAAAAGATTTATTTTATCCACCAGATCCAGGTGAAAAAAGTGCTACTATAGGAGGTAATATTAATACTAATGCAGGAGGTATGAGAGCTGTTAAGTATGGAGTTACAAGGGATTATATAAGAGGATTAGAAGTAGTACTTCCTAATGGAGAAATTATAAATGTTGGTGGCAAAGTTGTAAAAAATAGCTCAGGCTATAGTATAAAAGATTTAATAGTAGGATCAGAAGGTACATTAGGGATAGTAACTAAGGCTATACTTAGATTGCTACCTTTACCTAAAAAAGATATAAGTTTACTTGTTCCTTTTCCTGACTTAGCAACTGCAATAGAAACCGTTCCTAAAATCATAAAATCAAAATCTATACCAACTGCTATAGAATTTATGGAAAGAGATGTAATACTTGCATCAGAAGAGTTTTTAGGTAAAAAGTTTCCTGACAATACTTCAGATGCATACTTATTATTAAAATTTGATGGAAATAGTAAAGAAGATATTGAAAAAGAGTATGATAAAGTAGCTAAACTTTGCTTGGATTGTGGAGCATATGATGTATTTATATCAGATACTCAAGAGAGAAACGACTCTATATGGTCAGCTAGAGGAGCATTTCTTGAAGCTATAAAAGCCACAACAACAGAGATGGATGAATGTGATGTAGTTGTTCCTAGAGATAAAGTTGCTGAATTTATAAGGTTTACTAATGAACTTCAAGAAAATCTTAATATAAGAATAAAAAGTTTTGGACATGCAGGTGATGGAAATCTTCATATATATGTTTTAAGAGATGATTTAGATAAAAATGAATGGGACAAGAAATTATCTGAGACTTTTGAAAAAATGTATGAAAAATCTAGATATCTTAACGGACAGGTTTCTGGAGAACATGGTATTGGATATGCTAAAAAAGGATATTTACATGAGTCACAGAGTGATGCTTATATGGATATTATAAAAAATATTAAGTTAGCATTTGATCATAAAAATATTTTGAATCCAGGAAAGATATACTAAAAATTATAATTATTAAAAAAATCATAAAAGGCACTAATTTCAATTTTGAAATTAGTGCCTTTTATGATTAATTTATCCAAATAAAAAAATAATTTAGATATATACAAAATAATGAAAATGTAGTAAAATAATAAAACAATAAAAAAAGTTAGAATTCTAATTAAAAATGGAGGAAGATATGAAAAAGAAAATTTTTATTATAACAACACTACTATCGACTGTAATTTTGACTGGTTGTGCTAGTCATGATATAAAGGAAACACAAGAAGAAAAACCAAAAACTCAAGAAACAAGTATAAATCTTGAAGTGGGTGAAAAAATAAGAGGAAAATTCGATAAAATAGACACAGATTCACATGTGAATTCACTAACGGATTTTGCACATCGTTTTTCTGAAAAAGTAGATACTACTAAGTCAACATTAAAAGATGCAAATGATGCATTGAATTCTACTACTGATATAGCTAGCGGTATGGGTTCAAAACTTAAAGATGTAAATAATAAGATAGATAATACTGCAAGTGATGTAAATTCTGCAAAAAATAAAGTAAATGGAAAGTTAAACGATGTATCAAATAAGGTTAATTCATCTTCAAAAAAAATGAATGAAATAAAGAGTAAAGCAGATGGAGCAAAAGACAAGGTAGACATTAAGGTAGATCAAATAGATAAAAATATAAATAATGCTAAAGATAAAGTTAATGAAGTAGATAAAAATATAGATAATACAAAAAACAAAGTTAATGATAAAACAAGTGATACTAAAGATAAAATAAACAATATAAAAAATGATATTGCAGATAAAATTCATAATAGACATTAAATTAAGCAGAGCTTATTATAAAAAAATTCTTACTGTATTAAAAATTAAATATACAGTAAGAATTTTAAAATTACATTTTATGAACATTTATAGCAGAGGGACCTTTAGGAGCTTCTATGACATCGAAACTAACTTCCTCACCTTCGTGTAAGTCCTTACAGTGTCCATTTTCTTTGATGTTAGAATAGTGAACAAAGACATCATCACCATCGTTAGCTGATATAAAACCGAATCCTTTATCGTTATCAAACCATTTGATTACGCCTGTAAATTTAGACATATTAAAACTCCTTTTTAATAAAATTAAATAAACTATTATATAGTTTTCTAAAATTAGTATTTACACTAAGTAAATTTTTATAGTAGTAAATATATGCAAAAATATAATTTAGCTAAAATCAATATTAGATTAATTAAAACTTAGGCTCATTTATTTTATTTCCGCGAACATATCTATGAAGTATATGTCTATCATCTCCAATATATATAAATCTTTCCAACCTTTCAATTAAGTTATAATTATCATGATTTAATTGGCTGTCATCGATAACTAAAGCATCAAATTCGTAATCTTCTTCGAAGCTACCAACTTTGCCAAAGAAACTACCACCACCTTTAGTAGCTATATAAAATGCTTCAGAAAGACTTAAAAAATCAAGTTTTTTATCAGAATTTACCCACCAAAGTTTAGAAGCTTGTATAGTATGAACAATAACTTTAAATATTGATAAGTCATGGCCTCCACTAATATCAGATCCAAGAGAAATATCTATGTTTTTATCTAAAAATTTCCTAATTGGCATAATACCACTGGCTAAATTTAAATTTGAAGTAGGGCAATGAACAGCCATGACATTATTAGTTTTCATAAGGTATAGTTCTTCATCAGAAGAGTAAACACAATGAGCCATTAAGGTTTTGGTTTGACCAAATAAATTGAATTTATTATAAGCATCTCCATAAAACTTAGATTTTGGGTGAAGATTTTTAACCCATTCTATTTCTCCTTGATTTTCGGATAAATGCGATTGAGTTTCTATATTGTATTTAATTGCTAAATTCCCCAATTCTCTTAAAAGTTCACTATCACAGCTAGGGATAAATCTTGGAGTTATTATAGGTTTTACCAATGAATCTTTTTCTAAATTCATATCTAAAATTTCTTTTGTATCTAAAATAGATTGATGGGTATTTTCTAAAAGGTTATCAGGACAATTTATGTTCATATTAACCTTTCCTACAAATGCGCCAATTCCACAATTCTTAAAAATTTCCATAAGTCTAATTGTAGATTCTTTATGTATAGTTGCAAATACAGCTATTCTAGTAGTTCCGCTTTTCCAAACTTCTTTTACAAATTGTTTATACATTTTATCTGCATATTCTATATCCGCATACTTAGATTCTTCTGGAAATGTATAATCATTAAGCCATGGGATTAGTTCTTTACTCATAGCCATTCCTAGATTTCTAAATTGAGGAGCATGAGCATGTAAGTCGTTCATTCCAGGGATTATTATTTTATCATTATAATCAACTAGTTCTATATTTTTATATTCATTTGGGAGCTGATCATAAACATTAACTATTTTTCCGTTTTTAACTACTATAAATCCATTTTCTATTATTTTGAAATTATCTTTATTTTGTGTGAAAATTATATTCCCTTTATAGATTTTAAACATAAAACCCCTCCTAATTGTAGTGAAACTTATAATAATAATTATAATATATGTATTAAAATATGTAAAATAATAAAAAAGTTCGTGTTTTAATAAAGGTTTTAAATTACATTTTTATATTAATCATTATAAATATAGGATATGCGGTCTCTTTGAAGAATAGTTATAATAGTAGAAAAAATATGGAATATAGGAGTAGATATATGAGGGATTTAGAAACGACAAGGTTATTACTTAGAAAATTTAAAGAAAGCGATAGTAAAGATGTTTTTGAATATGCAAAAAATAATTTGGTAGGCCCTAATGCTGGATGGCAACCACATGAAAATGAGGAAGAAAGTAAAGAAATAATCAATAAGTTTATAGAAAAAGACGACACATATGCAATTGTATTAAAATGTGAAAGTAAAGTTGTAGGAAGCCTTGGATTTCACGATAAAGGACCAATAGATAATATGAAAAATAAAAGACAAAGAGAAATTGGATATGTATTAAATCCTAATTACTGGGGAAATGAAATAGTACCAGAAGCTGTAATGGAAGTGATTAAATATGGTTTTAATGATTTAAATTTAGATTTTATTTGGTGTGGACATGAAGATGGTAATAATAACTCTAAGCGTGTTATTGAAAAATGTGGTTTTAAATATAAATTTAGTAAGAAACAAAATTTAATACATTTAAATAATAAGGAGATTTTATCTTTATTTTACAATATTTCAAAGCAAGAATATGAAGATTCACAGATTTAAAAAGGAGGAGTAGGCAAAATGATTATTGGAAATAAAACAATTATAAGACCTTTTGAAGATGGAGATGAAGTGATTTTACATAAATGGTGGAACGATGGGGATATGATGGGAGATTCAGGACTAGCTTATGGAACACTACAAAGTTTGGAATTTATAAAGGGTAAGGTTGAAGTAGAATTACAAAATGGAAATTTTTATGATAGAGATAAAAAATGCTTTATAATTTGCAAAAAAGAAAATTTAAAACCTATAGGTGAGATAAATTACAATTGTTATGATGCTAGAAATCAAAAATCTGAATTTGGTATAAAAATATGTGAAAGAGGTGAGCAAGGTAAAGGCTATGGAGAGGATGCATTAAGTTGCTTTATAGAATTTATGTTTAAAAATTTAAATTTAAATAAAATTGAGTTGACAACTATGATAGATAATAAAAGAGCTCAGAATTTATATAAAAAGTTAGGATTTAAAGAAATCGGAATTATAAGACAATCGTATTTTGATAGTAGATGTGGCGAGTTTTCTGATGTAGTATATATGGATTTATTGAAGAGTGAATGGATAAAAATGAAGCCTAAATTTATACTTGTATCTGATAATATAAGGTTAATTTCTCTAGATAATAGTCAATGGAAAATTGCACTACCTTGGTATCAGGATAAAGATATTCTTTATTTTTCAGAAGGTGTAACTGATAAAGTGTATAGTTTAGATACTATATATAGAATGTACAAATATTTAGAGTCAATAGGTGAATTATACTTTATACAGATTTTAGAAAATGGAAACTACAAAACTATAGGGGATGTAGCTATATCAAAGAATAACATGCCGATAGTTATAGGCGATAAAAATTATTGGGGAAAAGGAATAGGAAAAAAAGTCATACTTAAATTATTGGAAAGAGGAAAGCAATTAGAATTTAAATCAATATATGTTCCTAAAATATATCTATATAATAAACGTTCAACAAATTTATTTGAATCAGTTGGATTTCAACAAATTTCTGAAAATGGACAATATAAGTCGTATGAAAAAGTTCTATAAGTTTAGTTTGTAAAGATTTAATTTATTTAACTTGAAAATTTTAAAATGTAATTTTTACTTAGGTATAAAATCAAGTGTATGAGTGAAAACTTTGTTTCTGAGCGTATAATGACTAAAAATGGGATGAAATTAGATTAAAAAATTAGAAAAAATAAGTTTCATAAAGGGTATTATATACACTTAAAGTTATATTCAATTTTAAGATATAAAAGTATAATTTGGAGGTTATATAATGATAAAAGGATATGCAAATTTAAAAGAAACTAAAGAATATTTTAAAAATAGAGGAATACATAAAAACTACATAAAGAATACAGAAAAATTTTACTCACTTTTATTTGGAATGGGAACTCATCTAGGTGAATTTACAGATGAACATTCAAACTTATATATAGATACATTAACTTATGGGTTAGAAAATGGAGTAAACTTTATAGATACATCTGTAAACTATAGAGAGATGAAATCAGAAAAAGATGTAGGTGCTGTTTTAAATAAATTAATAAATAAAAGAAAAACCATAAAAAGAGGCGAAATAGTAATAGCAACAAAAGGAGGACAAATATATGGGGATTGTGAAATAGATGTAAAGGCAATTGACTATTTAGAAGAAATACTAATACCAGAGGGAATATTAAATATAGAAGATGTAAATATAGTTGATGGACATATGCATACATTAGCTCCTTACTTTTATGAAACTACAATAGAATTAAGTAAAAGAAATTTAGGAATTGATACAATAGATATTCATTATATACATAATCCCGAAATATCAATGTATGTATTAGGCGAAGTAGAATTTTATAAACAATTAAAAGTTTTAGTAGAGTTTTATGAAGAGCAAGTAGAAAAAGGAAATATACAATTTTATGGGATGTCTACATGGAAAGCTTTTATATGTGACGAAAATTCTCCATGGTATATATCTTTAGAAAAAGTTTTAGATATAGCTAGAGAAGTTAAAGGATTAAACAACCATTTTAAGTTCATTCAAATGCCATATAATATTTACAATAAAAGCGCATTAGAAAATAAAACTCAATTGGTTGGAAAAGAATACTATTGTGCTATTAGAGCTGCAAAAAAATTAGGTCTATATACAACTATAAGTTCTCCATTAAATCAATGCAGAGACAATGATAGTTTAAGTATTAATGATAAATTAGAGTTTATAATTGACACGAAGGATTTACAGGCAACCATTATTGGAAGTAAAACAAAAAAACATTTAATAGAAAATTTGAATTATATATTATCAGAGAGATTAATATTATAAAAAATATTTAGAAAGTCTATTTAATTTGAATGAAAATAGAAGTATTAAATGAATGTTTTTTATTTATCATATATGTTATAATATTAAGACAACTATGTTTAATGAAGGTGGGCTAAAACATGAAGGTAGTAAAAGAAGCTATATCCTCAACATACCTAAGTTATGGTATTGATGAGGATATAGTTATTCATGAAGGAAATTTTTGCATTTACCTAGATAAGCTATATAAATGTAAGGGTCGGATTTACTATAAAATTAGTCCCCCTACTTATATAAATTTTGAAGCGGAAATACTAGATTATGAAAGCAAAGATTTAGAAATAATAAAAGATGAATACTTAGAAGGAATTATAGAATTACACGGATATCAACCGATTAATATTAGTATAAATAACATAATCAATAATTATATAAATGGATATGTAACTAATGGAATTGTAAAATCTAAAAATAAATTTGTAGATTTTATAGATTTTCATATTGTAAATTTCGATAAGAAACAAGGAACATTAATAAAACACCATGATAAGTTGTTTGCTGGGCGAATAGAATTTGAAATAAGTGGATATGAGGTTATTATAGATAAAAGATATGACTATAAAAAGGAACTATATGAAGAATTAAGAGAAAAAAATGGCAATATAATAACACATATAGGTAGAATTAAAAGAAAAGATGGGAAACAATTCAAGTCAACTTATATATTTAAACTATTAGATGAGATATCAGATGCTTTAAATTTCTTAGCTGGTAGATATATTGGGATATGTTTAGTAAAAGGATATAAGGATGATAAAAACAACTTTAGATTATGGAAAGAATCTATGATAACTCCATTTAAGTATGTACCAACTTGGTCTGACACTGTAGTGAATCATCATAATATTGAAAAATATATAAGTTTAATGTGTAAAAAGCTACATGATCCATACTATGGACAAGCACTAAGACATGTTATAGATTGGTATATAGAATCACTGGATAATATAAGTATAGAAAATAACGTTATTTCTACACAAATAGCATTGGAAACGCTTTCGTATGTAGTGATAGTTGAAAAGACTAAAACTTTAAGTGATTTGGAATTTGAAAAAAATACAACATCTGATAATATTAGATTGTTATTAGATACTTGCAGTATATATTATGGAAAAGAAGAACTTGAGATATTTAATCAGTATATAAAAATTAAGTTTGATGATGGAGTAGATATATTTACCTACTTTAGGAATATAATAGTACATCCAACAAGGAGAACAAAAAGAGCTAATTTAACAGTTGAAGATATGTGGGATATACTTCAAATTGGAACGAGATATGTAGAATTATCAGTACTGCATATTATAAATTATAAAGGTGAGTATTCAAATAGATTAAAAGATAGATGGTATGGAGAAGTTGAAGTAGTTCCATGGAATGAATAAAAATGTTTTAAACTTTCAAAATTAGTGTAATAATATAAAAAAAGAAAGTAAAGGAAAGTGATAATTATGTTAAAATTCTATGGATATTCTAAATGATCTACAGTTAGAAAAGCCAAGGCTTGGCTTAATGAAAATAATATAGACTTTGAGGAAATTGAAATAGTAAAAAATCCTCCTAGTAAAGAAGAGTTAGAAGCTATGTATAAATTAAGTACATATGAGTTGAAAAAATTCTTTAATACAAGTGGAGTAAAATATAGAGAGTTGGGACTTAAAGATATAGTTAAAACTGAAAGTGAAGATAAGCTTTTACAAATATTATCAAGTGATGGGATGCTTATAAAAAGACCGATAGCATTTGATGGTAAAAATGTGCTTATAGGATTTAAAGAAGAAGAATGGAAAGAAAAACTTTTAAATAGATAATAAAAAAGTGAACTCTATACAAGAGTTCATTTTTTTGTACTGAATTTATAAATTAAGTTGACAATAGGTGTGTATAAAGTGTATATATATAATATACACACTTTATACACAGTGTTCATATTATATATAGAAAAGAGGTGCAAGATTGAATATAAGTATAAGTAATACATCATCAATTCCACTTTATGAACAAATAAAAAATCAGGTGCAAAATCAAATTTTAGATTCAACTTTAAAACAAGGTGACGGTCTTCCATCTATACGAAATTTAGCAAAGGAATTAAAGGTAAGCATTATAACTATAAAAAGAGCTTATGAGGAACTAGAAAAAGAAGGATTTTTAGAAACTATTACTGGAAAAGGTACTTTTGTATCTATGCAAAATACTGATAGATTAAGAGAAATAACTTTATATGAAATTGAAAATAAATTAGAACTTATAATAAAACAAGCAAAATCAGCAGGTATGACATTAGAAGAGGGTATGGAGATTTTTAAAAGTATATATGAAGAAGTTTAGGAGGAACAACTATGAAAGCTATTGAAATCAGAAATTTAAATAAAAAGTTAAATGAATTTGAACTAGAGATTAACAAATTAGATATAGAAAAAGGTTATATAACTGGATTTATAGGGCCTAATGGCTCAGGGAAGACTACAACAATAAAGCTAATTATGAACATGTTATTTAAAGATAGTGGAAGTATAAAAATACTTGGAAAAGAAAATGGTCAAAGTGATACAGATATAAAGCAACTAATTGGATATGTAGGGGATATTCCAGGTTATGTACATGAAGCTAATCTTAAAAATATAAAAAAGAGTGTGTCTATTTTTTATAAAAACTGGGATGATGATTTATATGAAAAGTATATAAATAAATTTAAGTTAAATGAAAATAAGAAATATAAAGAACTTTCAAAAGGGCAACAAAAGAAATTTGAATTAGTTATGGCTCTTTCTCATCATCCTCAAATAATAATAATGGATGAGCCTACTGCAAACCTAGACCCTTTAGTTAGGAATGAATTTTTAGAAATATTGCAAGAACATATAGAAAAAGAAGAAGCTACTGTATTTTATTCTACGCATATAACATCTGATTTAGATAAAGTTTCAGATTACCTTGTTTTTATATATGAGGGAAAGATAATATTAGAAGGTGATAGGGAAAGTATATTAGAAAATCACAGAATAATAAGAGGAAAAAAAGAATTACTAGACAGTGATACTGAGAAGGAATTTATATCATACACTAAAAATTCTTTTGGATTTGATGGATTAATATCAAATGTAAAAAATGCTTATGAAATTTTCGGAGAAGAAGTGATTTATGACAAGGTAAACTTGGAAGATATACTAATGTATTATACAAAGGGGTGTTAAAATATGATTAATATAATAAATCTTACAAAAATGAGTTTTAATAATTTAAATTCTGTTTTTAAAAATATTTGGTTTATAGGGATTGTATGGACTTTAATAGCTGTAGTTAGTCCTTCATTTTTAAGTATGCTATTTGGGATGGGAAGCTATTTAGTTTTATACCAAGTACTCGCATATGAGGATATGCATGGAGTAGATAATTTAATAGTATCACTTCCTGTAAAAAGAAGTGAATATGTAGTATCTAGATATGTTTTAGGAATATCTGTATCTACAATAGTTATGATTTGCTTGACAACAATATATTTTTTTATAAACTTAATAAACAAAAATGAAATGCCTATACAAGTATATTTAATTATAGGAATAATTTCATCAGTGGTTGTTGTATCTATTATAACTCCGATTGTTATTAGATTCGGGACAACAAAAGGGAGATTGATAGTTTTAATAGTTGCTATGTCAATAGCAGGAGCTGCAACCGGATTTATAACTATCATAAATGAAGATTTGACAATTATGTTGAAAATTACAGATATGATAAACAATATAGGATTACCCATTGTATTGGTATTAGCTAGTATAGTTGCTTTAGGCATATCTATGATGATTAGTCTAAAATTATATAAAAATAAAGAACTTAGATAATACGGAGGCATTAATGTATGTTAAGAAAGTGATTATTATTAAAATAATTGCAAGTATAACTTACTTTGCAATTATGTATATGGGCTACTTGAAAAGAGGAAATAGTATTTTTGATAATACTTTTAAATTAGTATCAATAATTATTATAGGAAACTTAATTATTAGCATTTATAACTATAAAAAAGAAAAATTACAAAAATAAAAGAGGGGTTTTTAAAATAACCCCTCTTTTATTTTATGGAATATATATTTTGGGAATATATAAAGTAATATCATTTAAATTAGTAATAGCATCATAAATAATACTTGCATTATCTTCTAAATTATTGCTTTTAAGCTCTAATTTTAAAATTATCTTAGATAAATTTTTAATTTCCAAAAAAGTAGTATTTTCGATAAATTGAAGTTTAATATGTTTGTTGCATTTAAGTAAATGTTCTAAATGTTTTAACTCTATAGTCATAATACCCCTCCCCTATAAATTTTATAATATAACAGGTAGGTAAAAAACTCAAATAAAACAAAATATTACAATATCGACACATATTTTAAAAAGTTTGATTAAAAGTTACATATTGTATATAATTAAGTGTATTAGAAAATGGGGGAGGTATAGGGATATGGATACTTCAAACAAGTTAGAGACACTAAAAAATAAATTAAGAGAACTTGGAAGTGTAGCAATTGCATTTTCTGGAGGTGTAGATAGCACTTTTTTATTAAAAGTAGCAAATGATATACTAGGAGATAAATGTATAGCAGTAACAATACATGCTATGATGCATTCAAATAGAGAAATAGAAGAAGCTAAGTCATATACAAAAGCTTTAGGAGTTAAACATATAGTTTTTAAAATTGATAATTTTGATATTAAAGAGTTTGTCGATAATGATGAGAAAAGATGTTATTATTGTAAAAAAGCGATATTTACAAATATGAAAAATATAGCAAAACAGAATAATATAAATTATATTTTAGATGGAACTAACTTAGATGATTTGGGTGATTATAGACCGGGTCTTAAAGCTTTAGATGAACTAGAAATAAAAAGTCCACTAAAAGATAGCTTATTAACTAAAAATGATATAAGAATTTTATCAAAAGAACTAAATATACCTACATTTAATAAGCCTGCATTTGCTTGTTTAGCTACTAGAATACCGTATGGTGAAACTATAACAAATGATAAGCTTAGAATGATAGAAAAAAGTGAAGAGTATTTGCAAGACTTAGGTTTTAAACAGTTTAGAGTAAGGGCACATGATAAATTAGCTAGAATAGAAGTTGAAGAAAGTGAAATAAATAAATTTTTTGATAAAGATTTATTAAAAAATACACATAATAAGTTAAAAGAAATAGGGTTTAAATACGTAACCTTAGACTTGCTAGGCTATCGAATGGGTAGCATGAATGATGGAATTAAGCACTAGGAGGAAAGAATGAAAAATTATACATTAATAGCACCTTGTTTTTTTGGAATAGAAAAAACACTTAAAGATGAAATATCAAACTTAGGATATGAAATAATAAAAACAGAAGACGGAAGAGTAACATATAAAACAGATGAAAAAGGAATAGCTATGTCTAACTTATGGTTAAGAACAGCTGAAAGAGTACTTTTGAAGGTTGCAGAGTTTGAAGCTACAACTTTTAATGATTTGTTTGAAAATACTAAGGCTATAAATTGGTCAAAGTATATTCCATATGGTGGGGAATTTCCTGTATCTAAGGCTTCATCAATAAAATCAAAATTATTTTCTACGTCGGATATACAAGCAATAGTTAAAAAAGCTACAGTTGAAAGTTTAAAAATAAGTTATGAAGAAGATGGAATGTTACCGGAAACTAGAGAAAAGTATCCAATACAAGTTTTTATACATAAAGACATTGTAACAATAGCTTTAGACACTAGTGGAATGGCACTTCACAAAAGAGGATACAGAGAAGTATCGACTAAAGCACCATTAAGAGAAACTATGGCATCGGCTATGGTACAATTAACACCTTGGCAACCAGGAAGAACATTTGTAGATCCGATGTGTGGGTCAGGTACTATTGTAATAGAAGCTGCAATGCTTGGTCTTAATATGGCTCCAGGGCTTAATCGTGAGTTTGTATCTGAAAAGTGGACAACTATGGATAAAAAGATATGGTGGGATGCAAGAAAAGAAGCCTTTGATAAAATGAATACAGACATAGACTTTAAAATTCATGGTTATGATATAGATAAAGAAGCTGTTATGATAGCGCAAAAAAATGCAGAACTTGCAGGTGTTGAAGATTATGTAGAGTTTAAGGTTTTCAATGCTAAAAACTTTGAAAGTGAAGAAAAGTTTGGATTTATAGTAACAAATCCTCCATATGGAGAAAGACTTGAAGATAAACAAACTGTTAAAAAGTTATATAAAGATTTAGGGTACGCATTTAAGGAACTTAAAACGTGGTCTTATTATATGGTGACTTCATATGAGGATTTCGAAAATGCATTTAATAAAAAAGCTACAAAAAAGAGAAAATTATACAATGGTAGATTAAAAACATATATATACCAATATATAGGACCTAAGCCGCCAAAACATATAAATAATAACAAATAATTACAAGCCCTCTGAAATATACATGTAATATACAAATAAATTTTAGGGGGATAAATATATGAGAATAGCATCAAAAAAGAGTAATAAAACAAAATCAAGAAAAAGAGTTAATAAAACTAAAAATCAAATAAAAGAAGTTCCTGTAGAAGAAGTTGTATTAAATGATATTATGGATAAAGAAGATAGAGAAGCTGAGATCGTATTAAATGATTTGGTTCCAGAAAAAGATAAAGAACAATATGGGATGAAAATAAATTCTAACAATAAATCTAATAAAGGTGGAATAAAGTTAAAGTTAAATTTATTTCCTAAAAACAAAAAATCCACTAAAAAAAATAAAAATAGTAAAGCTTCACGAAATGAAATAATAAAAGAGATTAAAGAGGACGAAATTGTAGAAAATACAAATAACTCTGAAGAATAACTTGATTTTAAGCAAGAACTTAGTTAAAACTAAGTTCTTGCTTAAAAAATATTAAATTTTATAACTCAAGGAGCGAATTAAATGGACAATGAATTAATCTTTAAAGAAATCAGTAATCATTTAATTAATGATAAAAAACCATCTATATATGTAAAAAATTTGATTTTAGAAAAGCATTATAATATAGATCTTATAAAATACTTATCTGAACTTGAACATATCGAACAAAATATCAAATATCATCCAGAGGGAAATGTTTTGAATCATGTTTTAATGGTAATTGATAATGCTTCTAAATTAAAACAATATTCAAGTGATAGACTTGCATTTATGTGGGGCGCATTACTTCATGATATAGGTAAAATTACAACTACGAAAGTTAGAAAAGGAAGAATAACTTCTTATAATCATGATATTGAGGGTGAAAAAATTTCCAAAATAATATTGGACAAGTTAACAGATAATGAAAAATTAAAATATACTGTATCTAAATTGGTTAGATATCATATGCAGCCATTATTTTTTGATAAAAACCTGCCATTTTTCACGTATGAAGATATGATGAAAGATATAGATTATAAAGAAGTGGCTCTTTTATCTACTGCAGATAGACTAGGTAGAGGAAATGTTACTGAGGATATAGAAAAAAAGGAACTAGAAAATATAGAAAAGTTCAAGGCATATTTAAAAACTAGAGAGGACAAATAAATGAAGTTATTTAAATTAATTGTATTAGTATTGTGTACTGGTTTTTTAAATGTTGGATGTACCAGTACAGAGTCGCCAGAACAGTTAATAAAAAAACCTATATACAATGAAGAAGAATCAAATGCATATTTAAAAATAAATGAAGTTTTAGATAAAGGATCAATTATTACATTTCCTAAAAACTCATCTGAAGTTGCATCTATAAATGATGTTGATTTAGATAATAACAATATAGATGAAACCATAGTCTTTGAGAAGCAAGAAGATTTAGATGAAGGTAGTAGTAAGGTTGGTTTCTCTATCCTAAATGATAGTAAAAATGGTAGTTACTCAGTAGAGGATAACTATTTTGTAGACGGAGATAGTATTGAGTATGCCAATTTTTACGACTTAGATAATGATGGATATAAAGAGATAATATTATTAACTAAAAAAGATGATAAAGCAACTATGGAAATATGTAAGTTTAAAGATAATAAAATAACTAGGCTAACTAAATTTAATCCAAGTTGGATTGAAAATCAAGATGAATTTACTGAAATGAAAGTAATAGTAGAAAATTTAGATAATGATGGTAAATTAGATATAATAATAGCTAATTTCAATCCTAAAACACATGTAATGGCAGTTAGCCTAACGTACTTTGATCAATATATAAGATTAAAAGATGTTGATTTATTTAATGATGTTAAAAGCTTAGAGAGTGTATATATAAATGTTAAAAAAGTTAGAAAAGATAGTAAAGGAATAGTAGTAGATACAAAATCATTTACAGGTAATGATTTTTATACTACTCAAATATTATATTTAGAAAATGGAAAGCTTGAAAAAGCTTTTGATGAAAATAATATAATTACAAAAAAACCATATTATATACCAGTTCAAGATATTAATAACGATGGAATAGCTGAAATACCTATAATAAATAGTAATTCAAAATATAGTTATAAAACTTCCGCTAACGTTAGTTGGCATATTTGGAATGGAAAAACTAAAGAACATTCAAATACGGTATTTGTAAGTCAAATATATTATAATTATAAAAGTAACTTTAAATTAAGTTTGCCTAATAATTTAGCAAATCAAGTATATGTAGAAGAAAATTACAAGGATAATAAATCAGAATTTTTCTATTATGATTTACATCATACAGAACCGGTGAAATTATTTACAATAAGTAAAATTTCTAAGAATAAACTAGATGAAAGTAAAAGTCCAACAACAAATAATGGAGGGTTTATTATATTAGAAAATGATTCAGAATCATTTATATTACAGGTAAATAGTCCTAAAGTTTTTAAGGATTTGAATATATCTGAGGAAGCTATAAAAGAAAACTTCTCAGTTATTTATTAGTCTGGAGGGAGGCAATATTATGAATGAAAAAATATTAGTTTTAGAAGATGAAATTGGAATAAGAAGTTTTGTAAGTATAAACTTAAAAAGAGAAGGATATGAAGTTATAGAAGCAGGGACGGGACAAGAAGCAATAGATAAAATGGGAAGTGAAAAAAATATTTCTATAGCTTTATTAGATGTAATGTTACCTGATATGAGTGGGATAGAAGTATGCAAATATATCAGAACTAATTTTGATGCAGTAGGAATAGTAATGCTTACAGCCAAATCTCAAGAGGAAGATAAGATAGAAGGATTTATATCTGGAGCAGATGACTATATAGTTAAACCTTTTAGTATAAAAGAATTACTTATGAGAGTTAGTGCACTTTCAAGAAGAATAAATAGAGAAGCAAATAGTAAAAATAAGAGTGTTATAGAAAGTGGACCGTTTATCTTAGATTTAGAAAAAAGAAAATTATTTAAATCTAATAATGAAATAGAATTAACTCCAACTGAATTTTCTATAGTTAAGTTTTTAATAACTAATGAAAAACAATCTTTAAGTAGAGACCAAATACTTGATGAGGTGTGGGGAACTAACTATTTATACGATTTTAAAATAGTAGATGTAAATATAAGAAGAATAAGAAATAAGATAGAGGATGATCCATCAAAACCTAAGTTTATACAAACTGTTTGGGGATATGGTTACTGTTGGAGAAAGGAAAATGAGTAGTGATACACTTTGAAGGGCTTAGAAAAAAGATAATAAAAAATTATTTTATAATAATAATAATTACAGTAACTTTATTTGAAGGTCTATTTATATTTTATGCTCAAAACTATTACTATGACTCTGTAAGACAAACTCTGAAACATCAAGCTAGTAGTACTCAAAACATATACAGTGGATATATGGGTGATCGTTCTTTTGAGCAAAAAATAAATAATATTTTAGAAAAAAAGGATATAGATACGAATACACAATTAGGAGTAGAAATAATTAATACAGATAAAAATATAATAATAGATCAGTATGGATTTAGAAGTAATGAAAAAGCTCATTATGAAGATGTAGATCAAGCATTAAAAGATATTGTCACAACTAGTACATATAAAAATGCAAATACAGGTGAACATGTAATGAGTATATCTGTTCCGTTAAAGTTAAATAATCAGATAGAAGGTGTAGTAAGATATACTGTTTCATTAAAAGAAATAGATAAAACTATATTTAAGATAGTTTTAGGTCTTATTTTAGCAGGTATATTTATATTATTAATAGCTATATCTATAAGTTTAAAATTTGCATATACTTTAATTGATCCATTAAGTGAACTTAAGAAATTTGCAAATGAGTTAGCCCATGGAAACTATAATATAAAATTGAAACCAAGAACTATAATAGATGATGAAATAGGTGAACTAGCAGAAACTTTTGAACATATGGCTAGAGAAATTGACAAAAGTGAGAAATTGAAAGAAGAATTTATATCTTCGGTGTCACATGAACTTAGAACTCCATTAACTTCTATAAAGGGATGGAGCGAAACTCTGGGTTATGAAGGTATAGGAAAAGAAGAATTAGATTTAGGGCTAGGTATAATCCAAGATGAAACTGAGAGATTGATAAAACTTGTTGAAGAACTTTTAGATTTTTCTAGATTATCTTCAGATAGAATAAAACTACAAATTGATATGGTTGATACTGCATCTTTAGCTATAGGGGTTATAAATCAACTTAAGGTAAAAGCAAATGAACAAAATATACATTTAAGTTGTGAGTTAGATATAGATGCAATCCAAATGATACAAGGTGATAAAAATAGATTAAGACAAGTTCTTATAAATTTAGTTCAGAACTCATTGAAATTTACAGAAGCACAAGGCTATATAAAAGTTATAGTAACTCAAGATGTAGAATATACTACTATAAAAGTTATAGATAATGGAGAAGGAATAGAAGAACACAATTTAGAAAAGGTATTAGATAAATTCTTCCAAGAAAATTATAATAAGGCAGGAAGTGGATTAGGACTTGCTATAAGTAATGAGATTGTAAAGCTTCATGGAGGACAAATGAATATACAAAGTAAAAAAGGTGAAGGTACATGTATTACATTCACACTTAAAAATATACTAATAGAATCAGTATAGAAAGAGGAATAAAGTGAGAAATATTAAAATAGTTGTAGAGTATGATGGTTCAAGATATAAAGGATTTCAAAGATTGCAAGATAATGAAAACACTATACAAGGAAAAATAGAATCAGTTCTTAGTAAAATGGCAGATGAAAATATAGAAATAGTTGGTTCTGGAAGAACTGATATGGGAGTTCATGCATATAATCAAGTTGCTAATTTTAAAACAAGTTCAAACTTATCAGTACAAAAAATGAATGATTATTTATATAAGTACTTACCGGAAGATATAGTTGTTAAAGAAGTTAAAGAAGTTGATGATAGATTCCATGCTAGATACAATGCTAAACAAAAGGTATACTTATATAAAATAAGCAATACAAAGCATCATGATGTATTTTTAAGAAAATACAGTACGCATATAGAAAAACCACTAGATATAGAGTTAATGAAAAAAGCAAGTGATTATTTAATAGGAGAACATGACTTTACTAGTTTTGCATCTTCAAAATCAAAGAAAAAATCAAATGTACGTGATATACATAGTATAACTATTAATAAAAATAAAGATATAATAGATATTTATGTAGAAGGTAATGGTTTTTTATATAACATGGTTAGAATAATAGTTGGAGCACTTATGGATGTAGGATTACACAAAAAAACTCCAGAAGATATAAAAACAATGTTAGAAGTAAAAGATAGAAGTAAAGCATCAGATACGGCACCAGCAAAAGGATTATATTTATATTCTGTTAAATATTAAATTTTAGACAGCTTTTTAGCTGTCTAATTTATTTTTTGGAGGTTTAAATGTACTATACATATATAATAACTTGTAAAGATAATACATATTATATAGGATATACTAGCGATATAAAAAGAAGAATGAAAGAACATGAAACTGGTATAAATTGTAAATATACTAGAGCTAAAGGTTTTAAAAACTTAGAAATATACTGGATTAGCAAAAGTAAAAGTGAGGCTATGAAGTTAGAATGTTTTTTAAAAAAATTAACTAGATTAAATAAAAATAAAATTATACAAAATCCTAATATTTTATATGAAAAATATAATAGAAATAAAAATGATTATATTTTAGGGGAAACAATGGAGGTATAACATGAAGTTAGGCTTAATAGGTACTGGGTGGATTGTTAGTGATTTTATAAAATCAATGAGAGAAATTAAAGGTGTAGAAATTTACGCGGTATACTCTAGAACAAGTGAGAAAGGTAAAAATTTTGCTAGAGAAAATAATGTGAAACATGTATATACAAATTATGAAGAAATGTTAGAACATATAGATTTGATATATATAGCTTCTCCAAATTCTTTACATTTTAAATATGCAGAAATTGCATTGAAGAGTAGAGTACATACTATATGTGAAAAGCCAATAACTTCTAATTTAAATGAACTGACTAAACTTATAGAATTATCTAGAATGACAAACACTGCACTTATGGAAGCTATTATTCCTATAAGTATGCCAAGTTATAAATCTATAAAAGAAAATTTATGTAAAATAGGTGAAATAAGAAATGTTATATTTAGTTTTTGCCAGTATTCTTCAAAATATGATTTATATTTAAATGGAGAAACTCCAAATATATTTAACCCTAAGTTTTCGACGGGTGCACTTATGGATATTGGTATATACTGTGTGTATCCAGCGATTGACTTATTTGGAATTCCACAAAATATAAAAAGTAGTGCTACTTATTTAAAAAACGAAGTAGATGGAAGTGGAGTTTCAATTTTAAGCTATGAAAATTTTAATGTTACTATTGTGTATTCTAAAATTCATAATTCACATATTAAAAGTGAAATAATGGGAGAAGAAGGTAGCATAGTTATAGATTATATATCAAAGCCAAATAAAGTAGAATTATATAAAAATAATGGAGATAGAGAAATTTTATTTGATTCTAATAATAAATTGAATATGTATTATGAAAGTAAGGAGTTCATAAATACTGTGAAAAATAAAAAAATAGAGTCTGAAATAAATTCGCATGAACTATCTATAAATGTCATGAAAACACTAGATGCTATAAGGAAAAAACTTAATATTGAATTTGATGCAGATAAAACAGAAAAATAAATGAAATATAAAATAAAATTTAAAATATATATTGATTTTTGTATCGAAAAATGATATTTTTAGTATGTAAACGTTTTACCTGAGTTTGGGGAGAAGGGGGAAGGTGTATCTTTGCACCTATGGATATAATGAAAAAAGGATTAAAGATAGTTACAATTGGTGGAGGATCTAGCTATACACCGGAGCTTGTTGAAGGGTTTATAAAAAGACATAGTGAATTACCTGTAAAGGAATTATGGCTAGTTGATATTGAAGAGGGAAAAGAAAAATTAGATATAGTTGGAAAATTAGCAAAAAGAATGGTTCAAAAATATGGGATAGATATGAAGATACATACTACTTTGAATAGAAGAGAAGCTTTAGTTGATGCAGATTTTGTAACAACTCAGTTAAGAGTAGGATTATTAGATGCTAGAATAAAGGATGAAAGAATACCTTTATCACATGGTATTATAGGGCAAGAAACTAATGGGCCTGGGGGATTTTTTAAAGCATTAAGAACGGTTCCAGTTATACTGGATATAATAAAAGATATAGAAGAACTTTGTCCAAATGCTTGGCTTATAAATTTTACAAATCCAGCAGGTATAATAACTGAAATGGTATTTACTCATACTAATTTCAAAAGATTTGTGGGGCTTTGCAATGTACCTATAGGTGTAAAAGCAGGAGTTGCAGAAGCTTTACAGGTTGATAAAGATGATTTAGATGTTACTTTTGCTGGACTAAATCACATGGTATATGGAATAAAAGTTTGTTTAAATGGATTAGATATAACAAATGAAGCAATAGGAAAATTTGCAAATTCAGAAATGAGTATGAAAAATATAAAATCTACATCTCCTTTTAATCCAAGATTTATAAAATCACTAGGAGCTATTCCTTGTCCATATCATAGATACTATTATAAAACTAAAGATATGTTACAACATGAGTTAAGTGAATTTGAAAAAGGGCAGACTCGAGCAGAAGTGGTAAAGGCTTTAGAAAATGATTTATTTGAAATATATAAAGATGAAAATTTAGATATAAAACCACCACAATTAGAAAAAAGAGGTGGAGCATATTATAGTGATGCAGCTTGCAACTTAATAAATTCTATGTATAATGATAAAAAAGATATTCAGGTTGTAAATACTCTAAATAAAGGTGCTATAAAAAATATTGGTTATTATCATGCAGTGGAAGTTAGTTCTCTTATAACTAAAGATGGGCCGATGCCTTTAACTATAGGAGAAATGCCAATAGGAACAGTCGGGCTTTTAAATCAAATAAAGTCATTTGAAATATTAACAGCTAAAGCTGCTGTTTTAGGAGATTATGATACATCTATACAAGCACTTTCTATAAATCCTCTTGTTACTAGTGATGAATTAGCAGAAACTATTATGAATGAAATGCTAGTAGCTCATGAAGATTATTTACCTCAATTTAAAGAGAAAATAGAAGAATTAAAGGTAGGTGAACTTAATGACTAAATTAATAATAAATGCAGATGACTTTGGATATTGCGAGGCTGTAAATTTAGGTATAATATCTGCGCATCAAAATGGGATTGTAAATTCTTGTACAATAATGACTGGTATGCCTGGGTTTGAACAAGCGTTAGAGCTTTTGAAAAAAAATGAAAACCTTGGATGTGGAGTACATATGACTTTAAGTTGCTATAAACCTGTTTTAAATACACATAAAACTTTAGTAGATGAAAATGGATATTTCTTTAGAAGGATTAATGAAGAAAAAGCTAAAGAAATTGATTTAGATGAGTTATATGAAGAATTTTGTGCTCAAATAGATAAAGCTATAAATTCAGGCATAAAAATAACTCACTTAGATAGCCATCATCATGTGCATACATTGATAGAATTTAAACCCGTAATAGAAAAAATATTGAAAAAATATGATTTACCTATAAGAGGTGGATTTGAATATAGTCTTGAATACGATAAAATAGTTCCCATGATAGGCAGCTTTTATAGTAGTAATGTAGAAGCTGACTATTTTAAAAAAAATATAAAAAAAATAAAAGAATATGAGATTGTTGATATTATGAGTCATCCAGCTTTTGTAGATGCATTTTTATCAAAATCTACTTCATATTCAATAGAAAGAACATTAGAACATGAAATATTAACTTCAAATGAGCTAAAAAAGTTTCTTGAAGATAATAATATAACAACAACTAATTATAGGAATATATAGGGGAAGGCAAGGTAATGAAATATGAATGAAAGAATATTTGAAATATCATTTGGAATAATAGGACATGCAGGAGATGCTAAAAGCAGTGCACATGAAGCTTTAGCTGAAGCTAAAGAAGGAAATTTTGAAAAAGCTAGAGAATTATTAAAAGAAGCTGGTGAAACTTTAAATAAGGCGCATAGATTTCAAACAGAGTTAATACAAGCTGAAGCTAGTGGAGAAAAGACAGAAATGGGTGTTGTTTTAGTACACTCTCAAGATCATCTGATGACTACCATGAATTTTTTACAATTAGCTAAAGAGTTTGTAGATATGTATGAATTTATATATAGTAAATTAGGGTAATAAATAAAAATAAGAGCGCTTATTAAGCGCTCTTATTTTTATTTATTATAAGGTTTTTTTTTACTTGGAGAAATTGCCTTTTTTTTCTCAGGAGCATAAGGTACAGGCTTTACTTTACTAGGAGCTTCTCCAGTTGTACCTTTTTCACCGGGTACACCAGCTTCTCCCTTAGGACCCTGAGAGCCGGTTGAACCAGTGTCCCCCTTAGGGCCTTTTTCACCGGTTGCACCAGCTTCCCCCTTAGGACCCTGAGATCCGATTGAACCAGTGTCCCCCTTAGGACCTTGAGGGCCAGCTGAGCCAGTATCACCTTTAGGACCTTGAGAACCAGCTGAACCAGTATCACCTTTAGGACCTTGAGGACCAGCTGAACCAGTATCACCTTTAGGACCTTGAGGACCAGCTAAACCAGTATCACCTTTAGGACCTTGAGGACCAGCTAAACCAGTGTCCCCCTTAGGACCTTGAGGACCAGCTAAGCCAGTGTCCCCCTTAGGACCTTGAGGACCAGCTAAGCCAGTATCACCCTTAGGACCTTGAGGACCAACTGTTCCAGTGTCCCCCTTAGGACCTTGAGGACCCATTGTACCTTTTCCAGGTAAAGTTAAAATTTCTGATATATTTATATTACATAATGGATTAACATAAACTTCTTTACCAAAGTCAACATAATCGATAGCTGATAATTTTATAAATATAGGGCCTTTTCCAGAAGATGTTGTTCCACATACACTACAAGGTGTTAATTTACAAATTTTAATTCTTAATATGCAATCACTGCAAGATAACTTAAATCCAACTACTTTACCGATGCAGTTTTTTAAATTATTGTATAAATCTAATTCACATGGATAATAGAAAAACATAGGATTATTAGAATTATTTTCTTTATAATCATCGCAATAATAGTATTTTGATTCATATTTAGGGGTTTTATAATTGTTGTAGTCACAGTTTTTATGCATTTTAAACACTCCATATAAGTTATTTAATAGGCGTACCCTATCATTATACATATATGCAATTTATTTAATATTTGAAACTACTTTAAAAAATATGTACAGGCATAAGTAAATAAATATAAACATAATTATAAAATAAGCTATAATATAGATATAACCCTAGGAACTAATGTAAATAAAAGTCGCATAACCCTTGAAAAAATAATAAAAAGTAAAGTAAAACATAAAATTAAAGTAAATTGTAAAAATATTTAAAAAAAATAAAAAATACTATTTCCTTTTTTTAAAATATATTGTAAAATATAGTTAAAGAAAACGTTAACAAATATTTTAAAAGACCTTAAGTAAGGCGGTGAAAATATGAACTATCAAGAAAAAATACTAAAGGTTATAATACATGCTGGAAATGCTAAGTCACATATATATGAAGCTCTTCATTATGCAAAGAAAAATGATTTTAAAAAGAGTGATGAATATATGGAAAATGCAAATGAAGAAATATTAGAGGCTCAAAAAATACAGACTTGCTTAATTAATAAAGATTCAGATGGCAAAAATGTAGAAATAAGTATGCTTTTAATACATTCTCAAGATCATTTAATGACTTGTTTAAGTGAAAGAAATTTAGTGAAAGAAATTATAGACTTGAGAAAAGAAATAGGATTAAAAAATAGTAAGTAAGATTTAATATTAAAATATATATAAGGTTTTTAGGAGGTAATTAGAATGAATAAAAAAATATACTTATTTTGTAGTGCAGGTATGTCAACGAGCTTATTAGCGAGTAAAATGCAAAATGTTGCAAAGCAACATAACTTACCAATAGAAGTAGAAGCATTTCCATACTCAGAGATAGATAAAATAGTAGAACAGAGAAATCCAGATTGTATATTACTTGGGCCACAAGTCAAATTTATGTTAAAAGAGGTTCAAGGAAAATTTGATGAAAAAATTCCAGTAGATGTTATAAATAGTATGGATTATGGTTCTATGAATGGGGAAAAGGTTTTAAAAACAGCTATAAAAATGATAAAAGCTCGTCAAACTAAATAGTAAATTATAAAACTATATAATCAAGGGGATATGAGGGTTAAAATCAAAGTTGATATTAGAGAAGCTAATTTAAATTAATTATAATTGTCAATTAGCTTCTTTTATATAAAATTACATATTACATTAGGGGGTAAACATGAATAAGTTTATGTCAACTTTAGAAAAGGTGCTTATGCCGATGGCTGAAAAGATCGGTAAAAATAAGTATCTAGTAGCAATAAGAGATGGATTCTTGGTATCATCACCACTATTAATAGTAGGATCTTTCTTCTTATTAATATCGAATTTCCCGATACCGGGATGGAATGAGTTTTGGGCTCAATTTTTTGGGGAAAACTGGGCTAGTGGATTAGGACATGTAACAAAGTCTACATTTGACGTAATGACTATTCTTGCAATCATAGGGATAGCGTTTTCATACGCTAAACAAATTAAAGCAGATGCTATACAAGCTGCTGCAGTTGCATTAGTTGCATTTTTCATAATAACACCATTTACAATACCATATACACCAGAAGGTATGGATGTTGTATATGAAGTAGGCGGGATACCTCTAGGATGGATGGGATCTAAAGGTATGTTTGTTGGTATGATAACTTCTTTCGTATCAGTTGCAATATTCCAATGGGTTGTTAATAAAGGTTGGACTATAAAAATGCCAGAAGGAGTTCCTCCTACTGTTGCCAAGTCTTTTGCTGCATTAATACCAAGTGCTATAATTATGATAATATTCTTTTTAATAAAAACTGGGTTCGAATTAACTCCATACGGAAACATTCATGAATTTATCTACCAGTTCTTACAAATGCCATTATTAAAATTAGGAAATACATTAACAGCTACAGTAATATCTTATATATTCTTGCATTTATTCTGGTTCTTTGGAATAAATGGATCAAGTGTTGTTGGAGCAGTTTATAATCCAATATTAAAATTATTATCAGCTGAAAATTTAGAAGCTTTCCAAGCTGGACAAGAGTTACCAAATATAATAACAGGACAATTCCAAGATATGTTTGCTACATTTGGAGGTGGAGGAAGTACACTTTCTTTATTAATAGTAATGTTACTTGTATGTAGAAGTAGACGTATAAGAGAATTAGGGAAGTTATCTTTATTACCAGGTATATTTGGAATAAATGAGCCTGTGATATTTGGATTGCCAATAATGTTAAATCCAATATTATTAATACCATTTATGTTTGTACCAATGTTTAATCAAATAGTAACATACTTCTGTATGGATTCAGGACTAGTACCATTAACTAATGGGGTTCAAATACCTTGGACAACTCCTATTATATTTAGTGGATTCTTAGTAAGTGGATGGCAAGCATCTCTTCTTCAAATTATATTATTAGTAGTAGGATGTTTTATGTACTTACCATTTATAAAAATATTGGACAAGCAATATTTAGCAGAAGAGCAAAATCAAGTTGAAGAGGAAGATGATTTATCATTTGATGATTTAGAATTTTAAATTTAGGGGATGAAAACTTTGACTAAAATAGTAATTATATTAGACCAGATACAAGCTGGAGCAGGTGGTAAGGAAAAAGCTAGTATACCACCAGGAGGAAAAACTACTCCATTAGGGCCAGGAGTTATGATGGAACAATTTTTGAAAGAGTTTGACTCAAAAATTGTAGCAAGTCTTTATTGTGGAGATGAGTATTTTATAAATAACCAAGATGAAGTAACTGCAAAGATGGTCGCTATGGTAAAAAAAATAAATCCAGATGTAGTTGTATGTGGACCTGCATTTAACTATGAAAATTTTGCAAAAATGTCAGCTATATTAGCTAAAAATATAAGCAATAGTACAGATATAAAAGCTTTTGCCGCAATGTCTGTTGAAAATACTGAAATTTTAGATAATTTTAAAAATGAAGTATTAATAGTTAAGACACCTAAAAAGGGTGGTATAGGGCTTAATGATTCATTAAAAAATATTTGCGAAATGGCAAAAAAACTTGCTGAAAATGAAGATATATCTAAATTAAAAGAAAAAATTTGTTTCTAAAAACAAAAAAGCCTTGGGAAACCAAGGCTTTTGTTAAAAATTAGGAGGGTAAAAATATGTGGGGAATAATAGCAACTTGGAGAATGGCTATAGAAGGAATAACAGATGGTTCTGAAAAATTAAAAGAAGGAATAGATGCTGGGGATGCAATAGAGCTTGCAATTAAAAGAGTAGAAGATTATCCGTTTTATAAATCTGTAGGTTATGGAGGTCTTCCAAATGAAAATTGCGAAGTAGAACTTGATGCAGCTTATATGGATGGTAATACATTTTCTATAGGAGCCGTTGCGGGTATAAGAGATTTTGCAAACCCTATATCTATAGCTAGGAAGTTGAGTAATGAAAAAGTAAACTGCTTTTTAGTAGGAACTGGAGCGGAAGCATATGCTCATAAAAATGGATTTGAAAGAAAAAATATGTTAACAGATAGAGCTAAACAACATTACAATAAAAAAAGAAAAGAGACAGTAGACCAAGGGCTAAGTCCTTATGTAGGTCATGATACTGTTGGAATGGTTACATTAGATAATGATGGTAAAATGTGTGCAGCTACTTCTACTAGTGGATTATTTATGAAAAAAAGCGGGAGAGTGGGAGATTCTCCACTATCAGGGTCAGGTTTTTATGTTGACAGTGAAGTAGGTGGAGCGACGGCTACAGGTTTAGGAGAAGACCTTATGAAAGGGTGTATATCTTATGAAATTGTTAGACTTATGAAAGAAGGTTTAACACCTCAAGAAGCTTGTGATAAAGCGGTTAATGAACTGGATGAACAGTTAATAAGAAGAAGAGGAAAAGCTGGTGATTTATCATTAGTTGCAATGAATAACAAAGGTGAATGGGGAGTAGGTACAAATATACCTAATTTTAGTTTTTCAGTAGCAACAAAGGACCATGAACCTACTGTATATGTTAGTAATAGAATAGATGGGAAAAGTATACATGAGGTAGCTTCTGAAGAATGGATGAATGCATATGCTACTAGAATTAAAGCGCCTATAGAATAAATAAGAATTGAGGGGAATTTATGGATATCTTAAATAATCAAATAAATGAATTAAAAGACGACTTGATAAATGATATTATAGATATAGTAAAAATACCTAGTGTTGAGGGAGATCCAGTAGAAGGATTTCCCTTTGGTGAAAATGTTGGAAAGGCATTGGATAAAGCACTAGAAATCTCAAAAAAATTAGGATTTAAAACTAAAAATATAGATGGCTATATGGGATATGCTGAACTTGGAGAAGGTGATGAATATATAGCTGTAGTTGGACATTTAGATGTAGTACCTGAAGGTAATGGATGGAAATATGGACCATATGAAGGAGAAATAGACAATGAAAGGATTTATGGAAGAGGAGTTTTAGATAATAAAGGACCTATAATGAGTGCTTTATATGGCTTGAAAGCTATAGAAAGAACTGATATTAAATTGGATAAAAAAGTTAGAATAATATTTGGAACCAATGAAGAAACAGGATTTAATGATATATCTCATTATTTAAGTAAAGAGAAGCCACCGATAATGGGGTTTACTCCAGATTGTAAATACCCAGTTGTCTACGGGGAAAGAGGTATAGCTAAGCTGAGCATACGAAAAAAAGTAAATATAGATGGTCTTAAAATTTATGGAGATTTTAGATCTAATATGGTACCAGCTAATTGTCATATAGATATACCTAAAGATTATATTCATGAAGATATTATATATTATTTAGAAGAAAAAATTTGTAAAGAAAAGATAAATGAAAAAAATATAAGTATAAATGAAAAAATAAATATAAGAATGAGTAAGCATATAGTAACGATAAGCGCTATTGGTAGCCAAGCTCCAGCTAATGCACCTCAACTTGGAGAAAATGCTATAACTAATATGATAAAATATTTAATAGATGAAAACTTTATAAGAAATGATGAAGTTAATGGATTTATGAAATTTATAAATACTAATTTTTATAATGAATATTATGGTGATAAATTGGGAATAAGTTTTGAAGATGATTTAACTGGGAAATTATATTTAAATCCATATAAATTAATTTGTGATGAAAATCAACTTGTTTTAAATTTTGGAGTTAGATATCCTATGACTTGTAAAATAGAATATATAACAAAAGAAATAGAAAAAAGACTAAATAATGATTTAAGTTTAAGTGTGGAAAAAAACTTTAATCCGGTTAATTTTGATAAAGATTCATATATGGTTAAAAGGCTACAAGCTGCATATGAGAGAGTTACAGGGTTAGATGGAACTCCAACCACTACAAGTGGGGGAACTTATGCTAAGGTTATGCCTAATATAGTTCCATTTGGTCCATCATTTCCTGGGCAAAAAGGAATAGCTCATAATAGTGATGAGTACATGGATATAGATGACATTATATTAAATGCTAAAATATTTGCAAATGCGATTTATGAATTAGCTAAGGAGGAAAAATGTTAGAGATTATTGGAATGAGTGTGGAAGATGCCATAGCTATAGAAAAATGTGGTGCTGATAGAATTGAGCTTGTAAGTGCTTTAACAGAAGGCGGATTAACACCTAGTTTTGGGCTTATACAAGCTGTTGTTAATAAGGTTAATATACCGGTAAATGTTATGATAAGACATCATGCTAAAAGTTTTGTTTATAGTGATGAAGATATAAATATAATGATAAACGATATAGAGAAGGTAAAAGAGATAGGTGCTAATGGGGTAGTATTTGGTATGTTAGATAGTGAAAATAATGTAAGAGAAGATCAATTAATAAAATTATTAGAAGTATCTAAAGGATTAGATGTGACATATCATAGAGCTATAGATGAAACAGATGTAGTTAAAACTATTAAAGTATTAAGTAAATATGACGTAATAACTAATGTATTGACATCAGCAGGTAAAGGTAATATAGCTGAGAATATAGAGAAAATAAAGGAAATGAGAAAAAATGCAGGACATATAAACATTTTATTAGGTGGAGGTTTAAGTTTTGAAAATATAGAAAATATAAAAGCTTCTACTAATAATAATGACTTCCATTTTGGTACAGCTGTAAGGGTAGACAAAAATCCATTTGGGGAAATTGATGAAGATAAACTAAGAAAACTTGTAAATATAATTAAATGGTAAACTCTAATAAAAGATAAGCTCATTATTTTATAATGAGCTTATCTTTTATTAGAATTTATCAATAGGTTGAAATTGTGATAAAATAAAAGTATTAGATGAAATATGTAAAAATATATGCATACGGGATAGTATTAAAAAGATAATGGCAGAGGAGTGTTTAAAAGTGATAAAAAGGCTTAATAAATATAGTAAACATATAGTTGCATTTGGAATGATATCAGCTACAGCTGTAGGAAATATAGTTACAGTAAGTGCTAATGAAAATATAGAGTCAGAGTTTTCATCTGTAATAGATAAATATAATAAGGATGATATTATAGTTGAAGACGGAATATCTTTAAGAAAAGGTGAAAGTTTAACTTTATCAGATAATCCAAATTGGGAAGCTTCTGATGAAGATACTGTCAGCATAAATGAAAATGGAGTAGTTACCCCAATAAATCCGGGTACTGTATTTTTGAGTCAAAAAATAGGAGATAAAGTACATATAATAGAAATTTATGTTCCAAAAGAAAAAATCAATTCATATAGTTTTGCAGCTATACCAAAAGCAAATAGAGATCATTATAAAGTATTTATTGATCCAGGGCATGGAGGTGGAGATAGTGGGGCTGTAGGAAATGGAAATTACGAGGATAATCTTAACTTAGCCGTTGCAAAAAAAGTTCAACAAAATTTAATATCTAAGGGCATAGAAGTTAAGATGAGTAGGACTAGTGATGTGTTTATATCATTAGGAGAGAGAGCTAATATGGCAAATCAATACTCTCCAGATGTATTTCTATCAATACATCAAAATTCATCAGAGGCAACAAGTGCAAGTGGTATAGAAACCTATTATCACACAAATAAAGGTGAGTATCAACCATATGCAAAAGATATCCAAACTAATGCTATAAGCAATACAGGAGCTAGAAATAGAGGAGTTAAAAATTCTAATTTTGCAGTATTAAGAGAAACTAATATGCCATCAGCATTATTTGAAAGTGGATTTATAACCAACCCAAATGAGTCATACAACTTATCAAATAGTAAATATCAAGATAAACTGGCAGCAGGAATATCCAATGGTGTAGAGAAATATTTAAAAGAAAACATAGAAATCAGTGGAGAACCCGTAGATCCAGATGTTCCTAGTAATCCAGATGTTATTAATACTGGAGTAGTAACAGCAAATAGATTAAATGTAAGAAGTGGGTATGGAACAAATCATTCTGTAATAGGGACTTTATTAAGTGGTGATAAGATAGAAATTGTAAATAGCCAAAATGGATGGTATAAGATAAAATACAATGGAGGATATGGATATATATATGGAGATTATATTAAGATAGATGAAAATATAAATCCGGATGAGCCAATAGTTAAAAATACAGGAACAGTAAATGCAACAAGTTTAAATGTAAGAAGTGGATATGGATCAAATAACTCGAAAATAGGAAGTTTAAAAAATGGAGCAAAAGTAGAAATAGTAGAAAGTAAGAACGGATGGCACAAAATAAAATATAATGGAGGATATGGATACGTATCAGGAGATTATATAAAAGTAGATGGATCAGTAAACCCACCGATAAATCCAGATGAGCCAGCAGTTAAAAATACAGGAACAGTAAATGCGACAAGTTTAAATGTAAGAAGTGGGTATGGAGCAAACAACTCTAAAATAGGAAGCTTAAAAAATGGAGCAAAAGTAGAAATAGTAGAAAGTAAGAATGGATGGCATAAAATAAAATATAATGGAGGATATGGATACGTAGCAGGAGATTATATAAAAGTAGATGGATCAGTAAATCCACCAGTGAATCCAGACCAACCGGAAGTTAAAAATACAGGAGTAGTAACAGCGACAAGTTTAAATGTAAGAAGTGGATATGGATCAAATAACTCTAAAATAGGAAATTTAAAAAATGGAGCAAAAGTAGAAATAGTAGAAAGTAAGAACGGATGGCATAAAATAAAATATAACGGAGGATATGGATATGTATCAGGCAATTACATAAACATAGATGGCTCAACGAATCCTCCAGTAACAGCAAATAAAACGGGAACGGTGAATGCAACAAGCTTAAATATAAGAAGTGGGTATGGAATTAAAAATTCAGTAATAGGAAATTTAAAAAATGGAGCGAAAGTAGAAATAGTAGAAAGTAAAAATGGATGGCATAAAATAAAATATAACGGAGGATATGGATACGTATCAGGTGATTATATAAAAGTAGATTAAGGAATAAAAATATACGAGTTAAATTAAATATTTAACTCGTATATTTTTTATTTACTTAATCTTAATATTTAATAGAATAATTAAAAATGTTATAATAATATCAATATATATTAAAAGGAGATTACAATGATATATTTAAATAGTGAAGATATAATAAAATCAATAACATTAGATGAATTTATGGATTCGGTTGAAGAAGCTTACAAAATATACTCAGATAAAGATTTTAACATGCCTGATAGGATACAGGTAGAAAATAAAAATTTAACATCACTATATATGCCATGTTTTATAAATAAAGCATTTGGAACAAAAATACTTACAGTATCACCTGATAATGCAAAAATAAATAAGCCAGTTATAGATGGAGTAATGATTGTTAATGATATAGATACTGGAGAAATACTTTGTATGATGGACGGGAAAATGCTTACAGCAGCAAGGACGGGAGCAGTAGGTGGAGTAGGTATCAGACATACTACAAGACAAGACGTAAATAGTATAGGTTTAATTGGAACAGGGGTACAAGGTTTTTACCAAGTGCTATATGCTTGTAGTGCTAGAAATATAAAAAGCGTATATTTATATAATAGAACAAAAGAAAAAGCTAATAATTTGAAATTAGAATTAGAAAAATACTTAAAAGATGTAAATATAATAGTAGTGGGAAGCTCTTGTGAATTAGTAAAAAACAGTGAAGTAATAATAACTGCTACAACTTCATATCAGCCTGTAATAAACAGTGATAAGGAATCTTTAAAAGGAAAGCATATAATTGCAATTGGTTCATACAAGCCAGATATGAGAGAATTACCAGATGCTTTGTTTGAAGTTGTTGATAAAGTTATAGTAGATACTGACTTTGCGAAAGAAGAAAGTGGAGATTTATGTATCCCTATCATGAAGAATCTTATAAAATCTGAGGATATAGAAAATATGGGAGATTTTTTAAACAGTAATAAAGAATTAGATATTAACACAAAGACTACACTATACAAATCTGTAGGTATGGGATTATTTGACATGGTAGTAGCTAATAAAATCTATGAAAAGGCTATTGAAAAAGGAATAGGGCAGTACATAAAATTATAGTAAATAAGAATAAAAGATGCTTAAATAGTTTATTTAAGCATCTTTTATTCTATATCAAAAGGATTTTTTTCAAATTCACCTATTCTATCGAGATAATGTTTAGGTGAAACTCCATAAGCTTTTTTAAAAGCTCTAACAAAGCTAGAGTAATCTTTAAATCCACATTCAATACATGCATCACTCATAAGATAGCCTTTTTTAATTAAGGATTTAGCATAGATTAGCCTTTTTTGAACTATATAACTATGTAGTGAACTACCGGTTTGAGATTTGAATTTGCGCATAAGATAATATTTACTCATAAAAAATGTATTAGCTATAGTATCTATTGATAAATCTTTATTTAAGTTATCATTTATAAAATTAAATATTTGCTGAATTGTTTCATCATATTCAACATCATCTGATGTACTATCAGTTTTTAAAAATAATCTATTTATAAGTACTAAAAATTGTATAAATAAAGAATTTTTAAGTATAATATGGCCGAAATCATCAGAAGTATCAGCATTTTTAATTTTAAATAATATATTTTTTACATTCTCTAAGTCACATTGATTAAGTCTAAGCAAGTTAGACTTATTTTGTGATGATATATTAAAACAAGTAAATAAATTATCACCATATATATTATGTTTTTCTATATATTCAGGATTAATCCAAATTACTATTCGCTCATAAAATTTATCTGGATTTACAATTGGTTTATGAACTTCAGTATTGCTTATAAATAAAATATCCCAAGGTTTTAATTTATATGATTTACCCTCTACTAAATAATCAACATCTCCAGAAATTAAAATTGTTATTTTATTAAAATCATGATGATGATAATCAAATTTAATATCTTTCATATCTTTTATGTGAAATATTTTAAAATTATCATTTAAGTATCCAATTTTATATATATTTTCTTTATTTATATCCATAAAAAACAACCTTTCATATTTATAATTAATAAATTTTAAATATTTACCATTAAATATACCTCAAATAGACTAAATTGTAATATACTATATATAGTATAGCATTTTTTACAATACTAAAAGCATTTTAAGTAATGTACATTGTAAAAAAATAATATAATGGAACTCATTGTGTCATTAAGAGAGAAAAGCAGAAGGAGAAAACAAATGAAAAATTTTTTTAAAAATTACAAATCATCACTAATATTGCTTGGAGCGATATTATTAGGTGGAATTGTAGGTGTAGTTTTAGGACCTAAGGCTACAGTCTTAAAGCCATTTGGTGATTTATTCTTAAATCTATTATTTATGTCTTTAGTACCACTTGTATTTTTCAGTGTATCATCAGCAATAGCTAACATGAACACTATGAAAAGACTTGGTAAGATAATGGGCAATATAGTTATAGTATTTTTAATAACAGCATTTATAGCGGCGGTAATTGGTATCATAGGAGCGGTAATATTAGATCCAACTAAAGGATTAGATTCAAGTATGTTTACTTCTATAGCAGGAAGTACAGAGATTATAGAAACTGAAAAAGTTAGTTTCTTAGATCAAATAGTAAAAACTATAACAGTAAGTGATTTCAATCTATTATTTTCAAAATCAAATATGTTACAACTTATAGTATTTGCTGTATTATTTGGATTAGCAACTGCAATGGCAGGAGAAAAAGCTAAAGGTATAGCTAAATTTGTTGAAGAAGGATCTGTAGTTATTGGTAATATAATTAAAATAGTAATGTATTATGCTCCAATAGGACTTGGATGCTATTTTGCATCTATTATAGGTGAACTGGGAGCTCAAATACTTTCAGGATATGTAACTGCGTTTTTATTATATTTAGGAATAACAGTTATATATTATTTTGGATTCTATACTTTATATGCATATTTTGCAGGTGGAGTGGATGGAATAAAGATATTTTGGAAAAATGCAGTTGGGCCAACAGTTACAGCAATAGCAACTTGCTCAAGTGCTGCATGTATACCAGTAAATTTAGTTTCAGCTAAAAATATGGGAGTACCAGATGATATAGCAGAAACAGTTATACCATTAGGTGCAAATATTCATAAAGATGGTTCTGTAATAGGTGGAGTATTAAAAATTACATTTTTAATGGGAATATTTGGAATGGATATTACTAATCCTTCTACATTAGTAAGTATAGTCGTTGTATCGTTTTTAGTAGGTGCTGTTGTAGGAGCTATTCCGGGTGGAGGAGTAATAGGAGAGATGCTAATTTTAAGTGTATTTGGATTTTCTCCAGAAATGTTACCTATAGTAACTGTTTTAGGTACAGTTATAGATGCACCAGCAACACTATTAAACTCAGCAGGAAATACTGTATGCGCTATGGTAGTTGCCAGATTAGTTGAAGGTAAAAACTGGTTAGAAGCTAAATCTAATTAGTAAAAAGATCTATATAGAGGTTTATACCTATATATAGGTCTTTTTTAGCATTTATTGATAAAAATATGGTATAATGGAGTGTATTTAACAGATTGAAGGGAGCAAGACATGACAAAATATTACTTATATTATGTACTTATATATGGTGGACTAGGAGCATTCATACCATATATAGTTCCATATTTAGAGGGATCATTAGGCCTATCAGTGGCACAAATAGGAATCATAACATCTATACCATCGATAATAGGTATACTAGTAGTTCCACTATGGGGAATTATAACAGACGTGACTAAAAAAGATAAAAAAATACTTGGAATATGTATAGCTATAAATTGTTTGATAATGGGAATGTACTCTAGTGTTAAGTTATTTCCAGTTTTACTATTAGTAGCTACTTTGGCTGAAGCATTTAGATATGCGATATCACCTTTAGCTGATAATATAACCACTGATTATTGTAAACATAATAATATAAATTATGGAATAATAAGAAGTGGAGGTTCTGTAGGTTTCGCGTTAATAAGCTTTTTAACAGGACAGCTTATAAAAGTAAGTTCAAATTCTAGAATAATATTTTTAGTTTATATAGTTTTATTTGTAGCATCGTTATTAGTACTTCCATTTTTGAATTCTAAAAAGTATGATGAAGTAGAAAAAATGGAAGGTTCTACATTAAAAAAAGATTTAAAAGAATTAATAAAAGATAAATCATATCTATGGCTATTGGCTATAGTTATATGTACTATAAGTATTAGTGAGGTTACCAATGCATATCAAGGTTTATATTTAATAGATCTAGGAGCAAGTCAAGGGGATATTGGAACATTAGTAATTTTTACAGCTTTACCTGAAATATTCTTTATGGCAAAAATTAATAAGTTAGTTTTAAAATATGGATATAAAAAAGTATTTAAAATAGGTATATTAACATTTTTACTTAGATGGGTAACTTGCTTATTTGCAACTTCTCCAACTATGTTTATACTTACAGCGCCACTTACAGCTCTTGCATTTTCAATTATGCTAGTAGCTTATATTGGGTATATAAAAGAAAAATTTTCAAGCGAAATACAAGCAACTGCATTAACTATAACTTCAATGGCTATAGGGATATCATCTGCGGTTATAAAATTACCAGTAGGTCTTGGAATAGATGTATTTGGTCTTGAAATATTATATATACTTTCGATTGTAATAACTATTATAGGATTTATAGTTTGTAGTATGAAAAAAGAAGATTCAAATAAAATAAAAACTATAGGATGATTATCCTATAGTTTTTTATTTTCAGTATTTATTTTAAAAACAAATAATCCTAAATAAGCAAATAAAATAGATATTAACGGATTTAATAAATTAAAAAATGCGAATGGAGCATAAGATAAAGTTGAAACTCCTAAGGTACCACTAATAAATGCTCCAGCAGTTGTCCAAGGTATAAGTCCAGTAGTTAAGGTAGAACCTTCTTCTAAAGACCTGCTTAGCATACGATTTTGAAGACCTAACTCATCATATTTAGATTTATATAACCTTCCGTTTAAGATTATTGAAAGATAAGCTTCTCCCATTATAGTATTACTCAATATACAAGATAATATAGTTATGCTTATTAAGCTTCCTATACGTTTGACTTTTAATAAAAATTTTTCAACCAATACTTTAAGATAACCAACTTCATCTAATATTCCACCAAGAGATAGAGCTATAAATGCTAATGAAAAAGTGGGCATCATACTTTGAATACCACCTCTAAGTATTAACTTATCAACAATATCTATATGAGTAGGGGTTGTATATCCTAAATTTAAAGTTGTGAAGGCATCTTTTAAAGAACTACCTTGAATAGATATTGCTACTATTAAACCGGCTAATATACCTATAGACATAGAAATTATAGCTGGTTTTTTTAATATACTAAGAATTACAACCACTAAAATTGGAATAAGTGTTAAAAAAGATATATTAAATGTGGATTTAAGCGTATTTTGAATTAAGTTAACTTGAGTAAAATCTATATTAGTAGATTTATAATTAAGTCCAATGATAGTATATAAAATTAATGCTAATATGTATGACGGGATAGTTGTATATAACATGGATTCTATATGGTCATAAAGATTAGTATTAGTTGATGCTGCAGCTAAGTTTGTAGTATCAGACATAGGGGATATTTTATCACCGAAAAAAGCTCCAGAAACAATCATGCCTGCAGTAAGTGGTAGTGGAACACCTAAACTTTGCCCTATACCTAAAAGAGCTATTCCAACCGTTGATACTGTACCCCAAGAAGTGCCTGTAGCAAGTGAAGTTAAGCTACATATTAATAGACCTGCTGGTAGAAAAATTCTAGGAGATAATATATTAAGACCATAATATATTAGACTAGGAATAGTACCTGATAATATCCAAATTCCTATATTAGCTCCTATTAGTATAAAAATAAGTAATGCATCATAAGTTCTATGTATACTATTTGCCATACCTGATTTTATATAATCGAAGGAATAACCATTTATCATTGAAAATAAAATTACAAGGAATAATGATATAAGTAATACAATAGTTAAATCAATTTTTAAAACAACAACTCCAACTACCAAACTGAATATTAAAATTATAAAAACAGCTATAGCTTGTACAAGGCTTGCATCTTTAAAATTATCGTTCATAGAATCACCTCTCATTTAAATATATATTCCCAAATAAATAGCAAGGTAATCAAAATTTGATAAATTCAATATTACTAAAAAAATTTCATCAACTAATAAAAAAAGATAGACAATTTTATAACAATATAGTATATTTAAATTAAGGAAATGGTTTGCTAAGGAGGGGTTAAATATGAATGAACATATAGGAGCTAAGATAAAACATTTAAGAACACAAAGAAAAATGACACTGAAAGATTTAAGTGAAAAGACTAGTTTATCTATTGGATTTTTATCACAATTAGAAAGAGGTTTAACAAGTATTGCAACAGATACATTAGGGACTATAGCTGACGTATTTGAAGTTGAACTATCATACTTCTTCTTAAAACCAAGAACCAAAAAAAAGCCAATAATTAGAAGTTATGAAAAAGAAGTATTTAATATATGTACATCAGGATGTATTCAATATAATTTATCAAACAACTTAAAAGAAAAGAAAATGCTACCTAGACTTATAGATATACTTCCAAATAATACAGATGAAGATATACAGGCTTATATGCATGAAGGTGAAGAATTTTTATACGTATTAGAAGGAACGCTAACTTTATTTTTAGAGGGAGAACAGCATGAACTTTATCCTGGCGATAGCATACATTACAATTCTTCGCGAAATCATAATTGGGCAAATTATACAAATAAAATGGTGAAAATATTAGTTGTAGCAACACCTAATCCATTCAATGATAATTAAAAATAATATTTGCAGGTGATTAAATGAAAAATCCATTAATCTTAAATATACAAAAATACAGTTTACATGATGGGGATGGAATAAGAACTACTGTATTTTTTAAGGGGTGCCCATTAGAGTGCATATGGTGTCACAATCCTGAAAGTCAAAGTTATAATAAAGAAGTATTATATAATGAGGAGAAATGTGTAAAGTGTGAAGTATGTATTGAAAAATGTCCTCATAAAGCTATATATAAAGAATGTAGTACAATATGTTTAGATAAAAAAAATTGTGAATTTTGTGAAACTTGTCTAGACTATTGCTTAAGCAATGCTAGGGAAATAGTAGGCAAGACTTATGACGTAAAAGATTTAATGAAAGAATTAGTAAAAGATATGGCATTTTATGAACAATCAGGTGGGGGAGTTACATTATCAGGAGGAGAAGTAATGACCCAAGATATAGATTATGTAAAAAAAATAGCTATTTCTTGTAAAGAAAAAGGTATAAATGTTGTAGTAGATACTTGTGGGTATGCAAAATTTGAAAATTACGAAGTTTTATTACCTTTTGTAGATACTTTTTTATATGATATAAAATTAATAGATGATGAAAAACATAAATTATTTACTAAGAAATCCAATAAATTGATTTTAAATAACTTAATTAAATTAAGCGAAAATGGTGCAAATATAAATATAAGAATACCTTTAATTGAAGGTATTAATGTAGATAAAAATAATGAGGAAATTATTAAAATAATAAATTTTATAAAACCTTTAAATATAACTAAAGTGAATTTATTGCCATACCATAATATAGGGATGCATAAATATAAAAAGCTTTATATGAAGTATGAAGGAGCAAATTTAAGTAGGCCTTCAGATGAAAAGTTAGAGGAAATTAAAGACTTATTTAAAAAAAATAACTTTGATACAAAGATTGGGGGATAATTGTATGGAAAGAGGAAGCTTTGAAAGAACTAAAAAATTAAGAAAACAGAGTGTAGACACACAACCATTTATAACTATTGAAAGAGCTATACTTATGACTGAAGGATATAAAAAATATGAAGGTAGTGTAGAAATTCCAGTACTTAGAGCTTTAGCATTTAAACATTACATGGAAAATAGGACACTTTGTATAAATGAAGGGGAACTTATAGTTGGGGAAAAAGGAGATTCACCACAAAGTACACCTACTTATCCTGAATTATGTTGTCATACTATGGAAGATTTAGACATAATGGATAAGAGAGATATTATATCTTTTAAAGTTAGTGATGATGTGAAAAAAATACATGAGAATGAAATAATACCGTTTTGGAAAAATAGACAGGTAAGACAAAAAATAGTTAATTCTATGGAAAAAGAATGGTTAGAATGTTATGAGAATGGTATATTTACTGAATTTATGGAGCAAAGAGCACCAGGACATACTGTTTGTGGAGGCAATATATATAAGAAGGGATTTTTAGATTTTAAAAATGAAATAAAAGAAGAAATAAATAAATTAGATTTTGTAAATGATAAAGAAGCTTATGATAAAAAAGCTCAGTTAGAAGGTATGTCTATAGCTTGTGATGCAATAATGATTTACGGAAAACGTTATGCTGAATATGCTAGAGAATTAGCATCTAAAGAAGTCGATGAATCTAAAAAAGCTGATTTATTAAAAATAGCAGCAAACTGTGATGTTGTTCCAACTAATAGACCACAGACTTTTCATCAGGCAGTTCAGATGTACTGGTTTGTACACATTGGAGTTACAACAGAACTTAATATATGGGATGCTTTTAGTCCTGGAAGATTTGATCAACATTTAAATCCTTTTTATGAAAATGATGTAGATAATGATAAAATAGATAGAGATACTGCAAAAGAAATACTAGAATGTTTATGGATTAAATTTAATAATCAACCAGCACCTCCAAAAGTTGGAGTTACATTAAAAGAAAGTGGAACTTATACTGACTTTGCAAATATAAACACAGGAGGTATAACAGAAGATGGAAAAGATGGAGTAAATGAGGTTAGTTATATAATACTAGATGTAATGGATGAAATGAAATTATTGCAGCCTAGTTCAAATGTTCAGATAAGTAGAAAAACTCCTAGTAAGTTTTTAAAAAGAGCTTGCGAAATATCTAGAAAAGGATGGGGACAACCGGCATTTTACAACACAGAAGCAGTTATACAAGAGCTACTAGAAGCAGGTAAAACTATAGAAGATGCTAGATGTGGCGGAACTAGTGGCTGTGTTGAAACTGGATGTTATGGAAAAGAAGCATATATACTTACTGGATATTTGAATTTACCTAAAATACTTGAGATAACATTAAATAATGGTACAGATCCTATGTCTAATAAAAAATTAGGAATAGAAACTGGTGATGCTAAAGAATTTAAATCTTATGAAGAATTATTTAAAGCTTTTAAATTACAACTGAACCATTTTGTAAATATAAAAGTAAAGGGTAATAATGTAATAGAAAGAATATATTCAAAACATATGCCAGCACCGCTAATGAGTGTTATAGTAGATGATTGTATTAAAAATGCTAAAGATTATAATGCAGGTGGTGCAAGATATAATACTAAATATATTCAAGGTGTTGGAATTGGAACTATAACAGATAGCTTAACGGCTATAAAATATAATGTATTTGATAAGAAAAAATTTAGTATGGATGAGTTATTAAATGCTTTAAGCGATAATTTCAAAAGTCATGAAGCTATATATAATATGGTAGTTAATAAAACTCCTAAATATGGTAATGATGATGATTATGCAGATGATTTAATGCAAGATGTATTTAATACGTTTTATAATGAAGTTACAGGAAGAAAATCTCCTATGGGGGCTGAATATAGAATAAATATGTTGCCTACAACTTGTCATGTATATTTTGGAGAAGTTATGGGAGCTAGTGCTAATGGAAGATTGAGTCAAAAACCATTATCAGAAGGGATTTCACCGGAAAAAGGTGCAGATACATTTGGACCTACATCAGTTATAAAATCTTGTTCTAAGATGGATCACTTAAAAACAGGCGGAACATTATTGAATCAAAGATTTGCTCCAGCTGTGGTAGAAGGTGAACAAGGACTTGATAATATGGCGAATTTAGTTAGAGCTTATTTTAACATGGATGGACATCATATACAATTTAATGTATTTGATAAAAAAATATTATTAGAAGCACAAAAAAATCCAGATGAATACAAAGATTTAATAGTAAGAGTTGCTGGATATAGTGATCATTTTAATAATTTAAGTAGGGCTCTTCAAGATGAAATAATAGGAAGAACTGAGCAAACTTTTTAAAATAGTTTATAAATAGGGTATGTTTTTAGGATAAATAATCTTTTAAACAAACCCTATATTTATTTAATCAAGATGATAAAATTATAACACAAAAGGAGAATGAAAAAGATGGAAAAGAAAATAGGATTTATAGGTGCTGGAAATATGGCCAAGGCTATGATAGGTGGAATAGTTAAGTCAGGATTAGTAGAAGGAAGCAGTGTGTATGCTTCGGATTTAAATACTATGGCGCTTGAAAGTGTTAAAGATGAATATAAAATAAATGTAACTACAGATTCTAAAGAAGTGGTAAAAAATAGTGACATAGTTATAGTAGCGGTTAAACCAAATATATATGATTTGGTTTTAGAAGGAGTAAAAGAGTTAATAGATAATAATAAGATAATAGTAACTATAGCAGCAGGAAAAACTATTGCATCAGTAGAGCAAGTTATAGGTAAGGACAAAAAAGTTATAAGAACTATGCCAAATACACCAGCTCTTGTAAATGAAGGTATGAGTGCTCTTTGTAAGAATAAAAATATAACAGATGAAGAATTAACTATGGTTAAAAATATATTTAGTTCATTTGGAAAAGCAGAAGTAGTAAATGAATACTTAATAGATGCAGTAATAGGTGCTAGTGGATCAGCACCTGCATATGTATTTATGTTTATAGAAGCTATGGCAGATGCTGCAGTTGTAGCTGGAATGCCAAGAAACCAAGCATATACTTTTGCAGCACAAGCTGTTATGGGGTCTGCTAAAATGGTACTTGAAACAGGAAAACATCCAGGGGAGTTAAAAGATATGGTATGTTCTCCAGGAGGAACTACAATAGAAGCAGTTAAAACTTTAGAAGCAGAAGGATTTAGAAGTGCGATTATAAAAGCTATAGGCGATTGTATAGAAAAATCAAAAGAAATGAGTAAATAAAAATAAGGTGTCTTGAATTTTAAAATTCAGGACACCTTATTTTTATAATATATGGTCAAGGTTATGTTTTTCAGATTCTATCATACGATGAAGATATATTTTTATAGATTCTATTTCATCTAAGCATGTACCTATGTCTTTTAAATAAATACCATTAGATAATATATTAAAAGAGAGTTCAATATCACCTAGATGACAATGATTTAAGAGTTTAAACCAATATTTAGAATCGTTTTCAAAATTGGATTTTAATTTATTAGTATAATCGCTACATGTTTCCCAAGCTTCATCTTTTACATACATTTCAAGTTTATCAAGAGAATGTATATATTTAGTTGCAAATTCTTCGGCTTGAAAAGATAAAAAAATTCCAAATAAAACTAATAAGATAGTCCAAATTACAGTGAATATAATAGATTTCAATATATCACCTCTTAAGAAGTTATTTTTTTTGTATAAAAAAACTATCTTTTTCGTCTAGTATACAAATTAAAGTATCACAAATAGAATCAATATTATATTTTTTCAAAATTGACAAAAGCCAATCTGTATTTTTATTTATACTATCAAGGTTGGACTTTATTAATTGACCATCTAAAATCAAAGGTATAGGTAAATGATTAAAGTTTTTTTTAGGAACTTTTTCGTAGCTAGGAGTAGGGACTATACTAAGATTTCCATCTGTTTCAAGTATGGCATAATAAACATCTTTTAAATTAAAATAACCTTGAACTCTAAGTTGTTCTAGAAGCTCATCCATAGTAACTCTTTCTAGTTTTAAAGCATTGTAATTTATTTTGCCTTTATCTATTAATATAGCAGGTTTTCCATTTAACAATAATCTAACACTTCTAAATTTTAAAGTAAGATAGGAGATTATAATTTGCATAAAAACTAAACCTGTAATAGATGAAATTCCATAAATTATTGGAATTTCATTGTCTTGCATTGGGATAGCAGCTACTTCAGCAATTAACAGTGTTATAACTAAATCAAAAGAATTCATTTCAGCTATCTCACCTTTTCCCATAACTCTAAGTGCAATTAAAACTGCTATATACAAAAATATGCTTCTAATTAAAACTACAATCATAATTTTTCATCCTTTATTATTTATTAATGCTTAGAACAGTTATATAATAGTATTTGTATTTAATAAAAATATATACTAATAAATGTTGAATGATATCTTTAAAATACATTGTAAATTTGGTATAATTAATTTTAAATTCAAAAAATCGATAATATGATATTAATGAAGTAATTTTAAGGAGGGCTAGTTGTGGCTAAAAGAAAACAAGTACACGTTCCTATAGAGAAAATACAAGAACAAGATAGATTTATAGAAGCTATATCTGAAACAACTAATAGATTCTATGCAATACACGGAAGAAAACCAAGATATATGATACAAACTTTTGGATGTCAAATGAATGAACATGATTCTGAAAAATTATGTGCAATGCTTGATGAAATGGGATATACACAAGGATTAACAGCGGCAGAATGTGATTTAGTTATATATAATACTTGTGCAGTAAGAGAAAATGCAGAACTTAAAGTTTATGGTAATTTAGGTCAATTAAAGTTCTTAAAAAGAAAAAACCCAGATTTAAAGATAGCTGTATGTGGATGTATGATGCAACAAAGTCATGTTGTTGAGGAAATAAAAACAAAATATAGACATGTTGACTTAGTTTTTGGAACACATAATTTATATAAATTCCCAGAATTGTTAGCGCGCTCTATGGACTCTCAAAAGACATTAGTTGATGTATGGGATGTAGATGGAGAAGTTGTAGAGGGACTTAGAAGTAATAGAAAGTTTGAACTTAAAGCATTTGTAAATATAATGTATGGATGTAATAACTTCTGTACTTATTGTATAGTACCATACACAAGAGGTAGAGAAAGAAGTAGAACTCCAGAAGATATACTAAATGAGATAAAAGAATTAGTAGCTAATGGAACAAAAGAAATAACACTACTTGGACAAAATGTGGATTCTTACGGGAAAACATTAGAAAATCCAATAAGATTTGACCAGTTATTAAGAATGGTAAATGACATAGAAGGTATAGAAAGAATCAGATTTATGACATCTCATCCAAAAGACATATCAGATGAAGTTATATATGCTATTAGAGATTGTGATAAAGTATGTGAATATTTACATCTTCCAGTACAATGTGGAAGCTCTAGATTATTAAAGAAAATGAATAGACACTATACTAAAGATTATTATCTAGAAATAATAGAAAAGGCTAAAAAGGAAGTACCAGAAATAGCATTTTCTACTGATTTAATGATTGGTTTCCCTGGAGAAACAGAAGATGATTTACTAGATACTATAGATGTTGTAAAGAAAGTAAGATATGATGCAGCATTTACATTTATATATTCAAAGAGACAAGGAACACCTGCTGCTATAATGGATAACCAAATACCTGAAGATATAAAGCATGAAAGATTTAACAGGGTATTAGCAGAAGTTAATAAAATTTGTGGAGAAATAAGTGATTCTTATGTTGGAAAAACAGTAGAAGTTTTAGTTGAAGGAAAAAGTAAAACAGATGATAATAGATTTACAGGAAGAACTAGACAAAATAAACTAGTTAACTTCCAATGTGAGAGTGAAGATGTAATAGGAACTCTTGTAAATGTTAAGATTATAGAGTCAAAAACATTCTCATTAAATGGAATAATAGAAAAATAGGAAAATATTTTAAAAAAACAGCCACAAAGGCTGTTTTTTTATGTATAATATAGATGTAAATGATATATAAGCTAATTAATTTTATATACATGAAATCGTATATGTATAACAGGAAAATGTTATCAATTGGGGAATTGATATTATATGCGGTGGTATTTAAAATTAAAATATAAATTATTTGGCAGAATGGAGATAGAGTTATGGGAAGTAAAATTGTTAAAAAGAAAAATCTAACAGATAGCATTTATTTAATGGATATAGAAGCTCCAAGAGTTGCAAAAGCTTCTAAACCGGGACAATTTGTTATTGTAAAAAATGATGAAAAAGGTGAGAGAGTACCTCTTACTATAGCTGACTATGACACTGATAAGGGAACTGTAAGTATAGTGTTTCAAACTGTTGGAGCTAGTACAAAGCAACTTGAAACATTTGAAGAAGGAGACTGTGTAGCTGACTTTGTTGGACCATTAGGCATGCCTAGTGAGTTTATCGAAGAAAATATAAATGAATTAAAAAATAAGAAAATAATTTTTATAGCAGGTGGAGTTGGGGCTGCTCCAGTTTATCCACAAGTTAAGTGGTTTAAGCAAAATGGTATAGATGTAGATGTTATAGTGGGATCTAGAACAAAAGATTTATTAATATTAGAAGATGAAATGAGAGAAGTTGCTGGAAACCTTTATGTATGTACAGATGATGGTACATATGGATTTAATGGTAGAGTTACTGACTGTTTAAAAGATTTAGTTGAAAATCAAGGTAAAAAATATGATCATGCAGTAGTTATAGGACCTATGATAATGATGAAGTTTATGTGTATGTTAACTAAAGAATTAAATATACCGACAACTGTAAGTTTAAACCCTATAATGGTTGATGGAACAGGAATGTGTGGAGCATGTAGAGTTAATGTTGGGGGAGAGATTAAATTTGCATGTGTAGATGGACCTGAATTTGATGGACATTTAGTTAACTTTGATGAATCTATGAGAAGACAGACTATGTATAAAACAGAAGAAGGAAGAGCTACGTTAAAAATAGAAGAAGGGGATACGCATCATCATGGCGGATGCGGATGCGGAGGTAATTAATCATGAGTAAAGTTAAAGTACCAGTTAGACACCAAGAAGCTGAAGTTAGAGTTAAAAATTTCAATGAAGTTTGTCTAGGATATAACAAAGAAGAAGCGATTAAAGAAGCAAGCAGATGTCTAGAGTGTAAAAAACCAAGATGTGTATCTGGATGTCCAGTAGAAATAGATATTCCAGGATTTATTGGAAAGTTAAAGCAAGGAGATATAGAAGGAGCTGCGAAAGCAATAGCTAAAGATAGTTCACTTCCAGCTGTATGTGGAAGGGTTTGTCCACAAGAAAGTCAATGTGAAGGAGTATGCGTACTTGGAATAAAATCAGAGGCAGTGGCAATAGGTAAATTAGAAAAATTTGTTGCTGATTACTCTAGAGAACATAACTTTGATTTAGCTGTAACAGAAGATGCAAATAATAAAAAAGTTGCTGTTGTAGGTAGTGGACCTGCTGGACTTGCTTGTGCAGGTGACTTAGCTAAAATGGGATATGATGTTACTATATTTGAAGCTATGCATGAACCAGGTGGAGTTTTAACTTATGGAATACCTGAATTTAGATTACCTAAGGATGATGTTGTTAAACCGGAAATAGAAAATATCAAAAACTTAGGTGTTGAAATAGAAACAAATATAATAATTGGTAGAACTATAACTATAGATGAATTATTAAATGAAGAAGGATTTGAAGCTGTATTTATAGGTTCAGGTGCTGGACTTCCTAAGTTTATGGGTATATCAGGGGAAAATGCTAACGGAGTATGTTCTGCAAATGAGTTTTTAACAAGAGTTAACTTAATGAAAGCGTATAAAGAAGATTATATGACTCCAGTAAGATCTGGAAAAAGTGTTGCAGTAGTAGGTGGAGGAAATGTTGCTATGGATGCAGCAAGAACTGCAGCTAGATTAGGTGCTGAAACACATATTGTATATAGAAGAGGAGAAGCGGAACTTCCAGCAAGACTTGAAGAAGTTCATCATGCTAAAGAAGAAGGTGTAATATTTGATACTTTAACTAATCCAGTTGAAATTTTAACTGATGAAAAAGGTGAGGTTAAAGGTATGGTATGCGTTAAGATGGAATTAGGTGAAGCTGATGCATCTGGAAGAAGAAGACCTCAAGCTATAGAAAACTCAGAGTTTATAATGGAAGTAGATACAGTTATAATGGCTCTTGGAACATCTCCAAACCCACTTATAACATCTACTACTGAAGGGTTAGATACAAATAAATGGGAATGTATAGTAGCTGATGACAACGGAATAACTTCTAAAGATGGTGTATTTGCTGGAGGAGATGCAGTTACTGGTGCAGCTACAGTTATATCTGCTATGGGAGCAGGTAGAAAAGCAGCAAAAGCTATAAATGAATATTTAAAAAATAAAGATACTGAAATTACAAATGCATAATTAAACATAAAAAGAACTCCGTAATTTATGGAGTTCTTTTTATATTGGGGAAATTATATTCAGAAAGTTTTCTAGTATTTTTGCTGTTATTCCCCAGATAACATAGTTTTTGTAAGTATAAAATAAAGAGTCATAGTATCCAGATTGAAATTTATAATTTTCTTTATGAGGAATTAATTCATAAGGAAAGTTTTTATTAGGAATAACTTTAACTTCATTTTTATATGTAACAGGATTATTTTGTATTAAATGTGTTAGGGGAACTAAAAACACATGATCAACTTCATCTAGATTTGGAACTAGAGAACTGAAATTTTTTACAACACCAATAAATGGATGAATAATCATCTGAGCATGATTTACAAATAGATCAAGTTCACTTATGATTTCTATATTTGCATTGATAGTTCCAAGTTCCTCACAAGTCTCTCTTATACATGCAGATTTAGGGGTTTCACCGTATTCAATTTTTCCACCAGGAAATGAAATTTCATTAGGCTGAGAGTTTAAAGTTTTAGATCTAACTTCGAACAATATAAAATTTGTATTATCTATATTGACTATAGGTATTAAAACTGCATATTTCTTCATAGATTTATGATCATTTATATAAGGCTTATAGTCTTTAAATAATTTTTTTATATTAATTTCCATCATCAATTCCTCCGTTTATAATAATATTATATAAATATATATTATATAATACACTTAAAACTTGTAAAAAAGGTATATTATATGTAAAATTAAATTGTTTGAATATATGATGGAGGAAATAAATGAAGGATAATTTATTAGAAGTTTTATTAGATAATATACCATATTGTTTATGGCTAAGAAGTATAGATGGAAAATTTATTTTTGTTAATAAGTATTATGCAGAAACTTTAAATTTAGATAAAGATGAAATATTAGGAAAAACGCTATCAGATTTATATCCAAAAGAAATGGCACATGAATATGAATCTAACTATAAAGAAGTTATTAAAGAAAAAAGAGCTAAAGTATTTTCCGGATACTTAGAGGAATCTTTTATAGAATGTTATATAGCTCCTATAAAAAATGATGGAAATATAGAAATGTTTCTTGGGATTTTACAAGATCATACACCAAGAAAAAAATATGAGGAAGAAATAATAAAACAAAAAGAATTATTAACAACAATAATAAATGCTCTTCCTGATTGTATATTTTATAAAGACATAAATGGAAAATACATAGACTGTAATAGCGCTTTTGCTAATGCATATTATAAAAAAGATAAAGAATATATTATTGGGAAAAAAGATATAGAAATTGAAAATTTATTAAATGAAGAAATTAAAGATTTAAATAGAACAGCAATGGTAAATAAAATAATAGCAATAGATAAAGAAGTAATGCTAAATAAAGAAAAAAAATGTAGTAAAATAAAAATAAAATATCAAAATAATGATATGAAATATATGGAAAGTGAAAAA
>NZ_JBOFKN010000155.1:0-1516 GCF_051657365.1 Paraclostridium sp. | reverse complement strand
AAAGTATTTGGATTATTTAGAAAAAATAGATTATATAAAGGAAAATATAACTTATGGAAATATAGGTAGACCACAATATGTATATAAAAAATTATAAAATAAAAAATGCCTAGCTAATTAGCTAGGCATTTTATCTTATTATCTTATGACTGAGCATCTTTATTTTCAGTTGGTTTATTTTCTATTAAACGACTTTCATCATATGCATAATCAGTAAAGTCAATTTTATAGAAAAGTGCATAGATAACAGGAATAACTCCAAGAGCTAAAAATGTATCTGTAACAAGACCAAATATAAGAACAACTGCCACTGGTTGGAAAAGTGGTCCACCAAAGAAATATAATGGTAATAATCCAACTAAAGTTGTAGCAACAGTTAGAAAAATAGGTCTAAGTCTTGATTGACAACCGAACACAACAGCATCTTGATCATTTCTACCTAAATCATCTTTTTCTATGGTCATTTTATCTACTAGGATAATAGCGTGGTTAAGAACGACTCCAGCAAGGGCAATAATACCAATCATTGCCATAAATCCTAAATCAGTATTGGTTAACAATAATCCAATTGCAACTCCTAATATAGAAAGTGGAATAACAAGCATAATAGTTAAACCTTTTCTCATAGAGTTAAACTGTGCAACAACTAAGAAGAACATTCCTAAAATTGCTATTGGAACTTGAGCAAATAAAGCTTGTTGGTTTTCATCAGATGTTTGCATAATACCAGATGAATAATATTTAACATTAGGTCCCCACTCTTTAAGTTTTTCATTTAGCCAAGGCATAAACTTTTTATTAACTTCAAGAGGAGTAGTTGAATCTTTTATAGCTGCATCAATTTCAATAGAGTAAGCCATATTTCTAGTTGCAACTAAGCTATCATGATATTCTAGAGAGATTTTTGCAATTTGTTTTAAAGGTACTGCTTGACCTCTTGAGTTTACTAATTCTATAGATTGTATAGAATTTAAATCATCTTGATATTGATCAGTTCCTCTTAAAACTATTGGAATAATTGTACTTTGAGGTGGAGCATCAAAATTTCTATAGATACTAGCATTATAACCTTGAAGAACATATTGTAAATAAGTTCCAATGGTTTCATTATTAAATCCTGCAGTTTGAGCTTTTTCAGTATCTATTTCAATGAATATTTTAGGAACTTCAATTCCCCAGTCATCAGATACAGCATAAGTACCATCAAGAGAAGTAAGTTTAGTTTTAACCTCTTCTGCCACTTTCTTTAGAAGTTTTATATCACGTGAAGCGAAAACGTATCCTAAATCTTTAGCAAGAGAAACTCCACTACCTAATCCTTTAGAAACTACATCAATATCAGGATATTTATTTAAAAGATATTCGTTAATCTCTTGACTTAATTTTGGAATTAATCTGTAATCAGTTAGATTATACATAATATAAGCATATTCAGGGAGTTGTGTTTGTGGCGAATATCCTGTAGAGAATCTAGGTGCACCTCCACCTATAAATGACCCCCAACTTAAAACTCCAG